>CAILQO010000524.1 GCA_903836285.1 uncultured Chloroflexota bacterium | reverse complement strand
CGCGACCGGCCCTGCCACCGCTAGGTCACAGTCAAGGCCACCGTTGTGGTATCAGGGTGTGCCAGACAGCAGCCGGAATGGCGTGGGGTAGGACGATGGGGGCACGCAGGCAACGGTTTCTTGTTGGCGTCGTTCCCACCGGGTCGTTCAAGTGGTTCGGGTCATGCGTCCCGCTGGTGACGTTGCTCGCACTTTCGGTTCCGGCGTGGATCGTATTGTTCGACCCGACGGTGAACGTCTGGCGCGAGTACGACGGCGCAAACCACATGGTGCGCACATACTTGCTGTCACGTGCGTGGGACCACGGTGAGTGGTATCCGCGGTGGTCGCCAGAGCAATATGGAGGGTACGGCTACCCGACGCTGAACTTCTACGCGCCGCTGGTGTACGTCCTCGTGGCCGCGTTCGCACGCGTTATTCCACGTGACACCGGAATCTACGACGCGTACGTCGTTGCGAGTGCCGGCTTCGCACTGGTGCTCTTCGCAGGGACGTACGCACTTGGGTACGTAGTGGCGCGCCACAAGCCGGTTGCAGTGCTGACAGCATGCCTCGTGGCGTACGGGCCGTACGCGCTGATCCCAAACCTCTACGTCTTTGGATCGGCACCCCACGTGGCTGGTCTCGGTTTGATGGCGTGGCTGTTGGTGGCGCTGCACGAGGGTTGGGCGCCGAGCGACGCCACCTGGTGGCGACGTGGTTGGTGGTGGGCAACGGCGACGATTGTTGGGCTGCTCATGCTGACGCATGGTGTCTCGGCGGTGTTGTCGGTCGTCATCGGCGGCGGGTGGGTGGTGGCGATGTTCGTGCGACGCCCGGACTGGCGGGCGTTCGCCCGAGTGCTCGCGGCCGGGGTCGTCGGCGCGGCCATTTCGGCATTCTTCTGGCTACCGTCGGTACTTGATGCGCACCTTGTGCAGACCGAGCGCCTCCAACTCGGTGCCCTGAACTTTCGGAACTGGTTCACAATTTGGCCGGGATACCACCCTGATAACTGGGGCGAACAGGCTCGGAGCGAGTTCGTGCAAGGGATACCCATCGACATCCACCTTGGGTACCCGCACATGAGTACCGGCCCGTCACGGTTGGGCCTGTGGCAGGCAGTGGTCTTGGTGGCGGCGACCGCGTACCTAGGTCGGGCGTGGTTAAAGCGGGGTCGCGAGGCGAATAACTCTGCCACCGTGCCGGTCGCCTTCGGCGTCGGGATGGCGCTATTCCTATGGATCCAACAGTTCGATTGGGCGATTCCGCTGTGGGAGCGTTTCACCATCCTGCAGATGATTCAGATGCCGAGCCGGATGTTCGGGCCACTGGCCTCTGCGGTGGCGATTGCGTTTGCCGGCGTGGCGGGGACGTTTCTGCCTCGTGGCGGCTGGCGCATGTGGGCGTTGGTGGCGATCATCGGTGGGGCGATGTCGTATTTCGGGACGCTTGACCGCGGGACCTTCAACGACGACGTCATTGATCGCCGGGTCGATGACCGTGCACTTGACGCCGTTGAGAGGCTGGACCCGGGCTACACGGCGTCGACGAACGAATTCTTGCCGCGTACGGCGAACATCCAGACATGGCTTGGCGACGAGGCGCGAGGCTTTTGGTTGTACGACCGGATGTATCCCGAGGCGGGATGGGTGGCTGGGCAGGTCATGGCGTGGCAGGGTGACATCGGTATCCGCCAAGTG
>CAILQO010000523.1 GCA_903836285.1 uncultured Chloroflexota bacterium | reverse complement strand
TGGTCGAGGAATGGGTGCCGCTCCCAAGTGGGAACTAGCGGCCTGGTTGCGTCTATTTGGAATGTCCAATGACGTCGACCCACGCTGACATTGCGCCAACCGACGTTGGCGCGCTGTGCCCTATTCCGCGGTTCCCAGACGGAAGGAACTCTTCCAATTCGACGTATCCACGACGCGTGGGTCGCTAGCGCGACAAGTCGGCAACGCGTGACGTGGCGTGCATCCTCTTGGGAGCGATCGCGCGAAGGTGGGCCGGGCCGGATCCGGATTTGAGAACCCCACCTCGTACGGAGGCATCGGCGCCCAATCGTTCTGGGCTGGGCGGGATGCTCGCCCTAGGAACTGTGAGGTGTGTTCTCAGCGCAAGCGGCGTAAAGCCCGGATAGCGGCACGGTACGCGCGCCAGCTTGTGGAACGGTCCTCGCCCGTCATGGGACACGTGGGGGCGATCTCCGACTGCAGTAGGTGTTTGCTTAGACCCGTGTTGTGACCGACGCCTCGGTTGCCGTGACGTGTTCGTCTTCGAAGCTGCGGGTCCAGAGGCGCGCGTAGAGGCCCTTGCGATCCAGCAAATCCAAGTGGTTCCCCGACTCGACACATCGGCCCCCGTCCAGCACCACAATCTGGTCCGCATTCTCTATCGTGGTCAGGCGGTGCGCGACCACGATGGTTGTCCGGTCACGCATGAGCCGATCGAGCGCCTCCTGCACGAGATACTCGGACTCGTTGTCGAGTGAGGCGGTGGCCTCGTCGAGCAGGAGAATCCGAGGGTTGCGCAGGATTGCCCGGGCAATCGCGATGCGCTGGCGCTGGCCGGCGGAGAGTTGGACACCGCGTTCGCCCACCTCGGTGGCGTAGCCAGAAGGCAGGCGAGACACGAAGTCGTGAGCGTTCGCGGCCCGTGCGGCGGTAACGACCTCGTCGTCAGTGGCATCGAGCCGACCGTAGCGAATGTTGTCGCCAACGGTCGTTGCGAACAGCACCGGCTCCTGAGGGACAAGGGCCATCGATTCACGCAGAGATGCTTGCGTCGCGTCGCGGACGTCACACCCATCGACGACCACTGCACCGCCGGTCACGTCGTAGAGCCGCAACAAGAGGCCGATGGTGGTCGTCTTTCCCGCTCCAGACGGCCCAACGACCGCACAGGTTTGACCCGGTTCAACGCGAATGTCGAGGCCGTGCAAGACGGGGCGATCTTCGGCGTAAGCGAAGTGCACGTCGCGGAACTCCACGAGTCCTGCGCCCGATGGCAACGACCTGGCGTCTGAGCGATCGGCGACTTCGACCGGCTCGTCGATCAGTGCAAAGATTCGCTGCGCTGCGCCCAATGCCTGCTGCAATTGTGTGTACAGGCGCGTGAGGATTCCGATCGGGGCGGCGACACCCAAGAGGTAGATCAGGAACGCCACAAGGTCGCCGGCGCTCAAGCGCCCCGCGAGGACCTCCTGGCCGCCGAACCACAGTACGGCAGTGATTGCCCCAAAGCTCAGGAATGTGATGACCGGACCGACAGCCGAATCGACGAGGGTGCGTCGAAGGCCGAGTTGAAGGACGCGCGCCATTCGTTCCCAGTACCGCGCACGTTCATGCGGTTCGCGTCCGAACGACTTGACGACCCGGATGTTTGCCAAAACCTCATTCAGGACGGCTGTCGCCTCGCCGATGCCCTGCTGGGTCTCACGAGACAGGGCACGCACCCGACGACCCGCCGTGATCGCGATGCCCATCACCAATGGGGTGATCACGACCACGATCATCGCGAGGCGCCAGTTTAGGTAAAAGGCAATGGCAACGCTTCCGCCGAGGCGCACGACTTGGGACAGGAGCGGCAGCGCTGTGCCCAGCGTGCCGGATCGGACCAGCGTCACGTCTGACCCAACAACGGCAAGGATGTCGCCCGAACGGTTGCGGTCGTAGTAACGCATTGGAAGGCTGAGCAGGTGGTCGGCGACCTTCAAGCCGAGGTCGTTGCCGAGGCGCTCGCCGGTGCCCCCGGAGACGTACCCCTGCACAAAGCTCGCGATCGATTCGGAGAGGAACATCACCACAAGCGCGACGGCGACCCAGTTCAATTGCGCGGAGTCCGCGTCGGTCAATGCAGAGTCAATCAGCTGTTTCACCCCGAGCGGGAAGACGAGGCCGACGCCGGCGGTGTAGAGCATGAGGAGTCCAGAGAGGGCAAGGCGTCCCCGGTACGGCCACAGAATCGAGAACAAGCGGCGGGCCGAGACTGGGGGCAGGTCCTTGCTGACTCCGGGGCGCTGCTCCCTGCCCCCACCCCGCCCGTGTCTCATCATCCCGCCGAACTCCTCGCATGCCGTCGATGCGGCGGCGGGCGCACGGCGCGACCCGGGGCGGCAGGGACTGGCAATGCGGCGGATGCGTCCACCGCTACGCCGCTAGCGCAATCGTAGGGAAATGGGAGCCCGTTCGGGAGGCTAAGCCGGCGCCCGCCGAACGGACACGTTCACGCCTCGTTCCGCTCAATCAGCGCGATGGTGGCCCGCATCCACCCGATTGCGTATGCCATCCCGGCATGCCACGGCGCGGCGCATTCAAGGCCGGGGGTGTGGTCGGGAATGAGCACCCCGTCAAACCCGTTCTGGTGGTAGAGGCGCAATGCCCGAACCATGTCGACGTCGCCGTCGTCGACAAACATTTCGTGGTAATCGGGGACCTTCCCCCTGACGTTCCGGAAGTGGACGTAGGCGATCTTGCCGGCGGCCGTGAACTCCTCGATCGCCTGGTAGACGTCGATGTCGCCGTTCATCTCGGAGACGGTGCCCTGGCAGAACTCCGCCATGTTGCAGTCGCTCGGGACTAAGTCAAACACCCGTCGGTACAGCTCCGGCTTCCAGACGAGTCGGGCCGTCCCTCGCAGCTCCTCGAGCGGCGGATCGTCGGGGTGGAGGGCGAGCCGGACCCCAGCTTCCTCGGCGACGGGGATCAGCTCCTCCAGGAACCACCGGAAGCGGGACCACAGTTGATCCTGCGAGACCCGCCCGATCGTGCCTGCTGGCGCATCGGCGTCGACGACCATGTTCCAAACGGTCCCGTTCGGGATCTCGTCCGGCGCTGGCGCCTGATCCCGAACGTAGCCGACGCTCTTGGCCCCGCCGCGCGCCCACGGTCCGGTGGTTCGACCGTAGACGCCCGCAAGCGAGAAGTTGTAGCCCATCACCGGGATCCCGGCGCGACCCATGTTCCGAATGATCGTCTTCAGGCCTGCCATCTGCTCGACCTTGCGGGGCCCGTCGAGCAGGACATCAGACCAGTGGTGAGGCTCAAAGTTCTCGATTGCTGCGAGTTCGAGGCCGGCCTCATTCACCGCCGCCCGCAGTTCGCGCAGCTCATCGAGCGTCCACGGATGGTCGGCTGGGACCGGCCGGTGTCCGCGTGAAGACCAACCGGGCAGGTGAGCGACGACGTGCGTCGCTCCAACCTGGCTGGCATACCTGAAGTTCTCCTGCGTGAGAAGGTGCGGGTAGAGGCCGAGACCGATCTTCATTCCCATCGAAAGTTCCCTGGTGCTACCGCGACCGCAACGAGTGGGCAACTTGCAGGAGGGCCTTGGTGTGGCCGAGGCAGTAGGAGAACTGCTTGTCCCCGTGCGGGTCCACTTCGGAGTGCGGCACGTGGTCTGGGCACAACATCGCGTTCGCACCGCTGTCGAGGTAGGCGTTCACGGCGGCGAACATGTCGACGTCGCCCTCATCCGGATAGACCTCGTCGAAGTTGAGGAACCCGCCGCGGATGTTGCGAAAATGCACCATGAAAATCTTGCCGCGCGATCCGAAGTAACGAATCGCTTCCAACACTTCAGTGGCCGGGTCGATGCACATCTCCGAGACGGTGCCCTGGCAGAAGTTCAGGCCGTGGTAGGCGCTCGGCATGATCTCAATGAACCGCTTCATGCCGTCGACGCTGCCAAGGACGCAATGGACACCGCGCAGGCCACCGACGTGCGGAACCGCGGGATCGTGTGGGTGGCACGCGAGGCGGACTCGGGCTTCCTCCGCGACTGGGACGACGCGCTCGAGGAAGTATTCGATGTTCGCCCACATGTCCTCGGGCGAGACCGGGCCGGCTTCGGTGAGGGAGTGGTCCTCCCATTTCGAGATATCGAAGTGGGAGTACATCGCCCCGCCCCGCCCTTTGGTGCGCCCGGTGCGGGGCACACCGAGGAGGTTGAGGTTGTACTTCAGGCAGGCAATTCCCGCCTCACCGGTCGCGCGGATGTTTTGCTTGATGATCTCGATCTCGGAATCGCGTGAAGCCAAGCCGCGCATGATGCCCGGGAACCGCTGGCGGGTCATGTACTGGCTCGGAAGGTTGAGCGCGATAACGTCAACCTTCATGCCCCAGTTGTCGCATCGCGCCTGGACCCGTCGAAGACCGTCGACGTTCCACGTCCCGTCCTCGTTCTCGATGGAATCGGTTCGGCGGTCCTCGCACGCGATGTGCTGCACGCCGAGCTGGGCCGCCCATTGCAGGCGCTCTTCGGTCAGGTTACCCATTTGGTGTCCGAGATACATATCCATCTCCTCACGCCCGCAACCGGATCGACTGTCGGACGGGCACGATTGTATTCGCGTCGGGGTCGCCGCAGCTCGGAAGCGAACCTCTGTCGCATCGGTGACGCCGTCCTGTAGGTGCACAAGGAGTCGAAGGTGCTTGATCCTCGCGAAACCACTGCGGCGCGTGACCTTCAGTCAGATGATTGGGTCGCGGTTGCTGGGCTGCTCGGCAGGGACGCGTCGTACGGCGAACGATTGGCCTCGCATGTGGGGGCAACGTACCGCCCGTCATTTGGCTGGGTGGTCCCTTCGAGTGACCCATTGCGCGTCGATGCCGCCATCGTCGCTGGCGTCCGTCGTCGGGCATCGGACGGCTCGGTTGGGTCGGTCTCCATCGCGTGGGTCGGGGTTCACCCTACACGTCGGCGTATCGGAATCGGGAGGCAGTTGATCGAGCGCGTCGCTCTCGGTGCGTCCCGGCTCGGTGCGCGCCGCCTCGAGGCAACGGTAGACGTCGGCGACACCAATGCCGTCGGGTTCTTCTCGGGAGTGGGGTTCGAGGTCGAGCGGCGCACGGCGGAGATTCGCGTCGCCGGTACTGATGCGAGGGAACTGGAGCGAGCGACCGCTCCTCTGGACGTGACAATCCGCCCGCTGCGCCACGAGGAGTTGCCCTCACTTACGGGGCTGCTGATCCATCTGGCGGTCGAACGCGCTACTGAACCCCACGACGACCTAGATGGGCTAACTCCGTCTGTGCTTCTGTCGGCGTCGATGCATGTCGATCATGTGGCAGTGTGCGCATGGGAGGCAAGCGATCACGCGTCACCCGTCGGTGTCGCGTGGGGCTCGCGCCGCGCAGACGGCGTGCACGTGCACTTCGTGGGGGTTCACGAGGACGCACGACGACGCGGGACGGGTCGCGCGCTCGTCGGCGCGCTGCTCGCCGCCTCGAAGCGACCTGCGCTTCTCGCACGTATGCATGAACCGGTTGCGTTGCACGGCTTCCTCGTGCGTATCGGCGCCGTTGTGAGTTCCGAGTCGGTGGCGCTTGCGCGACCCATCCGTCAGGCTGGCGATGCTACGATTGCCACGTAGCGCAGCCGACACCGATGTTGGGCTGCAGGGAGGATCGGGTCTCGCGAGGTTGCGGGCGACCGGTCAGAAGAGGGCAATGATGCTCAGTATCACGGCAGTTCGCAGTGACCTTGTCACCGACTCGGCCGAACCACTGTTCCTGCACCCAGCTGAGGTGCGACAGCTGCGTCTTCGCCAGTCCGAACTCGACGAAGAGGTTACCGGAGGCGCAGGCGGAGCGCACGAGTCTGCCGTCGCGGAACTGATCCACGTACGCGACATCCTCGCGCGGCTCGACCGAGGTACTGCGTACGTGACTCGTCGCGCGGGGCTCGCAGCGTAGCGTCTAGCTGGGCCTCCACCACACGTCGCTAACCCCCACGCCAGATGCTGCCCGGCCCGGCGGGTAGCGCCTGCAAGATCACCGGCGACGCTGGATCATCTCCAACTCGTACCCGTCCGGGTCGGCCGCGAAAATCATGCCGCCGTCCGGCCTTCCCTCCGTAATGACCACGCCGTTCGCCTCCCAGTCCCGGTAAAGGGTCGGCATGTCATCAACGGGGAACGCCAAGTGCATCAGGTCCTCGGGCACCTCGAAGTGCGGGTCAAGAAACGGCAGGTATGAGAGTTCA
>CAILQO010000522.1 GCA_903836285.1 uncultured Chloroflexota bacterium | reverse complement strand
GTGGGCGAGTTGCTTTCGCTGGACCCGCGGATCCCTCCTATCCGGCCGCGACGGCGGAGGGGCAGCGGTCTGACACCTTTCTCCCGTGGGAACGGGGAAGGCGGCTCCGTCACCCTCGCAAACGCGGAGGAACGCTGGGAGGACGCTCCGAGGGCGTCGAACCAGGTGACGAAGGCATCGTCGGGGCGGCACGCGGTCCTCCCGGGCGGGGCACTGGCAGTCGACCTCGAGGGGGCTGGCGTGACCTACCCGGGGGCGGAACGGGCGGCACTGGCGGACGTGTCGGTGGCGATCCCGGCAGGCGCGTTCGTGGGGGTGGTGGGCCGGACGGGTAGTGGCAAGACGTCGTTCGGGCGATTGGTGGTGCGCGCGATCGCACCGTCACGGGGTCGGGTCCGCCTCGGTGGGGTGGACCTCGGTTCGGTCCCGGAGGCGGAGCTGCGGGCCCGGGTCGCGATCGTGGCGCAGGAGCCATCGCTCTTCCACGCAACGGTGCGCGAGAACGTGACGCTGTTTGATGACGCGGTGCCGGACGCAACGGTGCAGGCGGCGCTGGTGCGCGTGGGTCTGGGCGACTGGCTCGCCGCGCAGCCGGACGGCCTGCGGACGCGGCTGGCACCGTCGGGCGGGCAGGGACCACGTCCCCCGGCTTGGGACGCAGCGAGGGAGGGGCAGGCAGCGAGTACCCAGACGTCGACGGCTCCCGGGGGCCTGTCAGCGGGCGAGGCCCAGCTCCTGGGCTTGGCCCGGGTATTCGTCCGCGACGCAGGCTTGGTCGTGTTGGACGAACCGGCGGCGCGGGTCGACCCAGTGACGGAGCGACGGCTCGTGGCGGCGCTACGCGAACTGGCGCAGGGCCGGACCGTCATCGTGGTGGCACATCGGGGTTCGACGCTTGTGGACGCGTCGCACCTGCTGGAGGTGGACGACGGGCGCGTGGTGCGCTTCGGGAAGCTGCAGGCCGATGACCAGGCAGGCACGGTCGCGTGGACCGCGGGTAGTGACCTGCCCGGCACGACCGCGGCGGCCCCCACCCTTTACCCCTCCCTCGGGGTGGCGCGCCAAGGGGGCACGGACGCTCGCTCCCGCACGCTCACTGACGCGGGAGAGGCAAGCGAGCACGGCGCAACCCCGCCGGAGCGGCAGGTGTCGGCGCGGGAGGTCGCGGGGGCAATCTGGGCGACAGTGCAAGGGTTTGCTGGGTGGTGGATCGCGTCGATCACGCTCGCCGGCATGGTTGGCTACGCCCTGACGCTTGGGGCGGGAGTCATTCAGCGAGGGTTCGTGGACGCCGTTGCGTCAGGCGAGGCGAACACGTGGTGGTGGGCCGCCGGCGCGGTGGGCTTCGGGGCGGTGCGTGCGTTGCACTTCCTGGCGGCGGTCACCGTGGAACCGTGGACGCAGTCCCGGGGAGCCGCAACGATCGCCGTGAACGCCGTCGAGGGAGCGTTGCGCGCACGCTCGTGGCCGCTGCTGCCCGTCTCGCCGGGTGAAGCGGTGGGGCGGCTGCGCGACGATGCGGCGGTGATCGGGCGCTTCACCACGTACCTCGGTGACCCGGTTGGTCAGGTGATCTTGGGCGGGTCGGCGTGGTGGTTCCTCGCGGCACGAGACCCGTGGATCGCCGCCGGGGCGTTCCTGCCCATTGTGGTGCTGGGGGTCGTCGCGCAGGTGGCGTCGCCGCTGGTGTCACGGACGCGTCGCGCGGCGGCGGATGGCGTTTCAGCGGTGACGGACCTGCTGGCGGACGCCTTCGCTCACGCGTCGGCGGTGCGGCTCGAGGGCGCGACCGAGCGGTTGGTGGCCGCGGTCGCGGCGCGCGGGGAGGTGCGCCGTGCGGCGGCGGTGCGGGAGGCGCTGGTGGCACAAGGCGTTGGGGCGGCCTGGCGCCACGTAGGGACGGTCGCCTCCGGGGCACTGCTGCTGGCGTCGGTAAGCGGTCTGGCCGATGGGCGGGTAAGCGCAGGGGATGTGGCTCTCGGGGTCGCACTGACACAGTCGCTGACGTTCCTCGGGGAGGTCTACGGCGAGTTGATGCTGCTTGCGCGCGGATCAGTGGTGGCGTTCGGGCGCATCGGGGTGCTCGTACCAGGTCAGCCGCTGGCCTCACTTGGGGCGCGTCGGGCGCTGTCGCTGTCGGGGCTGGGCCCGTCTGCACCCCCGCGGCCAGCGATATCCGGGAGCGAAGCGCTCCGGGAGCTGTCGGTGCACGGGTTGTCGTTCCGGCACGGCGGCGCAGGCGGGGGCATCCAGGCGGCGACATTTTCCGCAACCGCGGGGACGCTGGTGGCGGTGACTGGGCCGGCGGGCGGGGGCAAGTCGACGCTGGTGCGGGCGATGCTGGGACTGGTGCCTGCGTCGGGCGAGGTGCGATGGAACGGGCGCATCGTGGAAGACCGTGGCGGGTGGTTGGTGCCTCCGCGGCTGTCGTGGACGCCCCAGTCGCCGCGGCTGTTCAGCGGGTCGGTGCGCGAGAACGTGCTGGGGGTGCCCGACGGGATCGGCCAGGCAGGCGCCGTGGGGTCGGCGGACGCGGCAGAGGCGGCGCGGCTGAATCGGGCGATCTGGCTGGCCGGCCTTGACGTGGACCTCGCCACGGGGTCCCTCTCGCTGGACGCACGCGTGGGGCCGCGGGGGCTCCGTCTGTCGGGCGGGCAGCAGCAACGAGTGGCGGCGGCGCGAATGTTCGCGACAGGGGCGCCCGTGATGGTGGTGGATGACGTGTCAAGTGCGCTGGATGAGGCGACCGAGTCGGTGGTCTGGGACCGCGTGCTGGGGGACGCGGGTGCCGGGATGACGGTGGTGGCGGTGACGAACCGGCCATCAGTGATCGCGCGGGCGTCGCTCGTGCTGGTGGTCGAAAGCGGTCGGTGCCGCGTCGCGGGAGCGCACGACTAGGGGATCGGCTGGTGGCACCCGCTCCGTCTCCCGAATCACCGCCAGCAGGCGACGAAGGAGCCTCTGATGGCCCCCCGTGACGGGAGGCGACGAAGAACGAGACGATCGCCCTCCGGTAACCGAAGGCGAACGACCTGGCGTACGGAGGACGACGGCAAGCGGGAGCGGGGGATCAGCCCGGTAGGCCCTTGCGGAGGCGTCCGGTGAGTGACGCGAGGGCGCGGATGCGGTCGGCAACCTCAGGCCGGAGCGAGGACGGACCGTAGGGCTGTAGCCGCCAGTGCCAGTTGCCGGTGACGGTGCCTGGCAGGTTCATGCGGGCCTCCGGCCCGAGCCCGAGCAGGTCCTGCATCGTGGCAATGGCGGTGTTCGCCGGGCTGGTGAAGGCGAGGCGAACCAACGCCGCCGCGGGATCGAGGCCGTCCCAACCCATGTAGGCCCGGGCGCGTGCGCGCGAACCGGCGTCGAGGTGCGCCCACCACTCAATCGTCGTCGGGTTGTCGTGCGTGCCCGGGTAACAGACAAGGTCGCGCGGGTGCCAGTGCGGGGCCGATCGATGGTCGTCGGCGCTGAAGGCATCCTGGAGGAGCCGCATGCCGGGCAGTGCGAACCGGTCGCGCAACGCCACCACGCCCGGGGTGAGTGACCCAAGGTCCTCGGCGACGACCGGCAGCACGCCACCGAGGGCTTGCCTCACGGACGTCAGCAGCGCGTCACCCGGCGCCGGATGCCAGGTGCCATTCATCGCGGTGTCGGAGGTGGCGGGGATCTCGTACGCATGGTGCAGGCCAATGAAGTGGTCGATCCGGACGGCATCGAACCGGGCGGTCGCCGCGCGCATGCGCTCGATCCACCAGGCGAACCCCGTGCGCCGGTGCGCGGACCACCGGTAGTGCGGGTGGCCCCATCGCTGGCCGGTCGCGCTGAACTGGTCGGGAGGGACCCCGGTCACCACCGTCGGGTCGCCGTTCTGAGCCAAGCGGAACAGCTCGGGGTGGTCACGCACGTCGGCGGATCCGTGAGCGACGAAGATCGGTACGTCGCCAAGCAGGCGGATGCCCCGCGAGTCGGCGGCGGCGCGCAGTCGAGACCACTGGCGCGCAAACTGGAACTGCAGGAATGCGTGCAGCCCGGAAGAATCCTTGGTGAAGGCACGCCATCCAGGAAGCCAGTAGCGGTTGCGGCGCACGAACCGCTTCCACGGATCTGCCTTGAGGCCCCCGCGGGCCTTGAACGACTGCCACGCACGGACAAAGAGCGGGTACTTGATCGCGGCGGCGTCCGCGTACCGTGTGGAACCTCGACCGAGCGAGGCCGGCACCCCAGTCAGCACCTCGCGCGGAAGCAATCCATCCTCCACCAGGCCCTCGATGCCCACGAGCAGGGGTTCCCCGGCGAAGGAGCTGGTGCTCGCGTACGGGGAGTCGCCGGGGCCAATCGGGCCGACAGGAAGCATCTGCCACCACGTCAAGCCGGCGCGTTGGATCCACGCGAGGGCGGCGTCGGCGCCGGGGCCGAGGTCGCCAATCCCAAACGCACCCGGCACGCTTGTCAGGTGCAGCAGCACGCCGGCACTGCGCCCATCAAACGGCCCCGCCACGTTCCTCGCCATGATGGTCGCCTCCCGCTCAGGCATCGGTGACCGAACCCCTTGTCAAGGCCGGTGCGGGCGGTGCCCTCGCGACAAGAACGTTTGGTGGTACCGACGCGGGGCACGCCCACTCGTGCCGGCCACGGGCGGGCAACCGGCCGTGGCACCATCCCGCCGCCGTCGGCACCAGACGCTTTGACAGAACGGGAGGGGGCGCGTGGCACGATCATTCATTGGGTTCGGGCCGGGAGCGCTGGCGTTCCTCGACGGCATCGCGGCGAACAACGACCGCGACTGGTTCCGCGACCACGCCGCGGAGTACGAGCGCGAGGTGCGCGCCCCATTCGTCGCGCTTGTCTCCGATCTCGCCAACGAGTTCGCAGACCGGGGCCTCCCGCTCCGGGCTAGTCCAAAGCACGGCATGTTTCGCCTGCACCGCGACGTCCGGTTCTCGCACGACAAGCGACCGTACAAGATCAGTGCCGGTGCGGTCAGCAGCCGCGACGGCACCCGCAAGTCACCGGGCGTCGTGTATGTGCACGTGCAACCGGGTAACTGCTTCGTTGCCGCCGGCTTCTACAACATCGAGCCTTCGCTGGTCGCCGCCTTTCGCGAGGCAATCGTCGAAAACGCAGAAGCGTGGCGCGCCGTCGTCGCCGAACTCGCCTCCCGTGGCTTTGAGCTGTCGCGGGAGCAACGCCTCGTCCGGCTCCCCCGAGGCTACGACGCGACGCTCGACGCTGACCTCGCAGACGCCATCCGGCTGAAGTCGTTCACGACCGACCGGTCACTGACCGATGACGAGATTGCGACGCCCGGACTGGTGGCGGTCGTCGCCGACTTCGCCGTCCAAGTCATGCCGCTCCTTGAGTTCGGGTGGCGCGCCCTCGAAGGTCACGACGCTCCGCCGACGCGTCCCGGGCGCTAGCCAAACATCCCCGCCAGGACGAACGCCGCCCCGGCCGCCAATCCGCCCACCAGCAGGGTCTGGAGCGAGGATCGCACCAGCGACGCGCCGGTAAACCGCCCTTTCACCGCGCCAAACGCCAGCAGCGCCGCACCCGTGGTCACCACCGACCAACCCATCGCCGTCCGCACCTCTGGCACCAGCATGTACGGCACCAGCGGGACAAGTCCCCCGACGACATACGCGCCGCCGATGGTCAGGGCACTCGACACCGCCCGTCCCGGTTCTGGGCGCTCAAGCCCAAGCTCGAACCGCATCATGAAGTCGATCCACCGGTCCGGCTTCGACGTAATGGCCGTCACCACGGTGCGAAGCGCGTCACCCTCAAGGCCGTACTCGCGAAGGACCTCTTCCACCTCCGCGACTTCCTTGTGCGGCAGCTGGTCGACCTCAAGTCGCTCCCGGGCGAGTTCCGCGTCGTAATGCTGCGCATCCGTCCGAGCCGCGAGGTACCCACCGAGACCCATGGCGATCGCGCCTGCCGCCACCTCGGCCAGCCCCGCGGTCACGATGAGCGACGTATCCGGCACCGCCGCCGAGAGACCCGCCGCCAGCGCGAACGGCACGGTCAATCCGTCCGACATCCCGATCACCGCATCACGCACGGTCTCCGAGGCGGTGAAATGGCGTTCGACGTGCGGTGTGGTGGGCATGGTCGTCCGTCTGGGCCCAAGATAGCCCCGCTCACGGCGCAACGGCGGAGGGGATGGAGACGTACTCGCCCCTCTCCCACTGCAGTGGGGGCCGTTCACGGGACAGATTGACCACCCGACGAAGGAGGGTGGACGCTTTCGTTGGGGAGGGGGCTCCTACCGCAATAGCTGCAGCACTAGCGACGGCGCCTGGTTCGCCTGCGCCAGCACGGAGATGCCCGCCTGCTGGGTGATCTGCGCGCGGACGAGCTGCGACATCTCCTCCGCCATGTCGGCATCGGAGATGCGGCTGTTCGCTGCCGCGGCGTTCTCTGTTGCCACTGCAAGCGAACGCGAAGCACTCTCCAGTCGGGCCTGCATCGCGCCGAAGCTTGCCCGTGCGGTGCTTACCTGCGTTACCGCCGCGTCCAGCAGCGAGAGCGCAGCGGACGCCGCCGTCTGGGTCGATACGTCGAGCGTGCCCCCGGCACCCGACGACAACGAGTTGGCTCCCGACGCATAGGTGTTCGACAGCAGCGTGTACCGGACCTCGCGGACAGTCGACG
>CAILQO010000521.1 GCA_903836285.1 uncultured Chloroflexota bacterium | reverse complement strand
GCGTGCCGGGCGCTACTGACAGGCGACAACCTGTGCGTGGCGCTAGAACTGGATCAGGCCAACCGCCCACATGATCGCTACGACTACTACCGCGGCAACAGCCGCGCCGAACACGTAGTCAAAAGCCGTGGGGTCTCCCTCCTCCCCCTCGACCCGCGGCGTCCACCCGCTCTCCGATCCCGAACCTTCAGGGTCACCAACCCATGGCTTTCCCTGCTCATCCTTCTCGTTCACCGCTATGCTAAGCGCGCCCGTATGGCGTCGGCCCCAAGCCCTTCGAGTCCGATGTCCGCGAGCGAACGAGACCCGTGGGGCGTGCCGCCCATCAATGCGGTTGCAAGAGTGACCGCCGCGGCGGCAATTGGCATCGGTACGCCGACAGACATACCCAACTCAACCCACGTCGCCAACGCGTACGGGGTGTCCTCTGATAGCCATCGAGTGTCGAGCGAACCCGGTGCCCGGAGGGGCGTCAGCATCCGGCTACCGTTGATCACCGCCCACAGATCTCCCCGTGGCCCAAATCCGGCGTGGTGGTAGAGCGCCGCAACGTCCGGGAGGTCGAAGCCAAGCGCTCGGCCCAGCGCCCGGCGTTCGGCGTCCAACGACTCGATGACTCGAGCAACCGCTGGCGTCACCCCTTCCTCATAGAAACGGAACTCTCCAAGGCTGCGCTCGATTCGACCGGCGTTCATTAGGACGCCCACCGGATGCATGATGGGATTCGTGGCATTCAGCGCCGTTTCGAGTACATCCGAGTTCGTCGTCAATCCCGGGAACATCCCGCCGACCCGGGCAATCGCCTCGCCCGTGCGTGAAGCCGGGAACGCGCCCACACCCATCGCTGGGACGACACCCCAGATGTGCGCATGATCCGGCGCAAGCTTCCGGCAGACATACGGTGCGGTGTCGGTCTCGACAAGGAGCGGCAGGGCCGCGTTCGGGCGCGTGCGACGCAAAGTCTGGGCGATGGCAAGCGTCCCGAGGTTTCCCGGGGTCAACGCCAGCACGTGCCGCGCCTGTAGGTGTTCCCAAATGGCGTCGGCAAGGGCGGCGTGCGCGTAACTCGGCACGGGCGCGACCAAAGTGTCAGCGAAGCCGAGCGCCACGGCCGCGTCAGTCGTGACCAACGCCAGTCGGGCCACGCCGTTGCCAGCGGTTCCGCTCAAGCGGATTTCACGACGAGTGAAAATCGGCTCGATCGAGGTTGCCTGCGAGGGGTGCTCCCAAAGCGCCACGTCATGGCCCTCGAGTGCAAGCTTCGCTGCCACCGAGAACGCGGTATTTCCGCCCCCGAGCACCACGACTGAGCCAGGCATCTTGTTACCCCAGTGGTCTGCCTTCCGATCGCGCCGACCGTCGCTAGTGTGGCACGCAGCGTGTGCCTACGTCCGGGGGGAAGAGTTCGTCCGCGGGTACCCTTCGGCGATGAGCGGCGAGTCGGCGGTGGTGGTGACGAACCTGCGTAAGACGTACGCCGTACCAATCCGTGAGGCAGGCGTCGGCGCATCGCTCCGCAGCCTCATCAGGCGAACAACCCGCGACGTCCACGCCGTGGACGGATTGACCCTGACTGTGCCGACTGGCGAGATCACCGGCTTCCTCGGTCCGAACGGTGCCGGCAAGACGACCACGCTTAAGATGCTCGCAGGCCTGCTTCACCCAAGCGGCGGGGAGGCGCGGGTCCTCGGGCACGATCCCTACCAACGCGATCCGGACTTCCTTCGGCAGATCACCCTGGTCATGGGCCAGCGGAACCAGCTTCAGTGGGATATCCCGGTTGCGGACTCCTTCGAGCTAAATCGAGCGATCTACCGGGTCTCGTACGGTGCGTTTCGGAAGGCGCTCGATGAACTCGTCAGCCTTCTCGATCTCTCCGCGTTACTCCCGAAGCCCGTGCGCCAACTTTCGTTGGGCGAACGCATGAAGTGCGAGATTGCGGTTGCCCTGCTCCACCAACCGCGAGTCCTGTTTCTGGACGAACCAACGATTGGCCTCGATGTCACGATGCAGCGACGCATCCGCTCCTTCGTCGCCGAATACAACCGTCGCCATGAGGCGACCGTCCTGCTCACGTCTCACTACATGGCCGACGTCGAGGCACTTTGCCGTCGTGTAATCGTCGTACACCACGGGCGCCTGCTGTTCGATGGTGACCTCTCAACCCTTGTCGACCGCTTCTCACCTCACAAGACCATCACTATTGACCTTGAGAGCGACGTACCCGACACCACCCGGTTGATCGACGGCATTGGCGAACTGGTGTCGGCGGAGGACGGCCGCATCGTGGTTCGAGTTCCGAAGCGTGACACGGCTCGGGCAACAGCCGAGATCCTCGCTCGTCTGCCAGTGGCCGATCTCTCAGTCGAGGACCCGCCAGTTGATGACGTGATTGAGCGAGTGTTCGCCTCGACCAAGGAAGTTGGCGCTTCCACCACCGGAGCCTTGCGATGACGACGGCGAGCAATTCCATGATCGAGAGAGGCAACCCGCTTACAGTCGCGATGGACACCGCGTCAATCGACGAGGTTGATGCCACCGGGCTGGCCGAGCAGTTCCCGGACGTCCAGTTTGCGTTCGCCCACACGGAAGTTGACCTGGCTGCCGCTATCGCTAAGAGCGACGTGGTGTTCGGCAAGCGATTGCCGTACGAGTCAATCGTTGGGGCGCCTCGCGTCCGTTGGGTCCAAGCCGGGACCGCAGGGGTTGACGCCCTCCTCAGCCGCGGTCCGTGGCCCTCGCATGTCACGCTGACGAACGCCCGGGGGGCGCATGGCACGCCGATGGCCGAGCAGGTGATCGCGATGATGCTTGCATTCACGACGCGCCTGCACGTCTTATTGCGCGCCCAAGGTGCCGAAGCCAACGTCGCACGCGCCGTCGCTGGGACAAAATGGAACCTCGCAGGTCAGACGGTGATGGTCCTTGGACTCGGTGATATTGGTGAGTCCGTCGCTATTCGCTCCGCCGCCTTGGGGTTGAGGGTGACGGGCGTCCGCCGGACGCCCGTGGCGACCAACGGATGCGC
>CAILQO010000520.1 GCA_903836285.1 uncultured Chloroflexota bacterium | reverse complement strand
GGTCAGGGTGCGAGGCAGGGGTCGCCTCCAGCGCCGCCTGGCGGGATCGGACCGCGCCGTCGAGGTCGTCGGGACGCGCGGTCGCAAGGTACGTCGCAAATGCGGCATCGCCTGCGATCGCGTGCAGGTCACGGATTGCGGGATGCCACGCGGGAAGTACTGGGATTGCGTACGTGGCAACCATTCGGATGCGGGCGAGATCGGCGACCGGTCCGCGTCGGCGCGCCCGCTCTGTCGCCGCCCTTGCGTGCGCGACGATGGCGATCGGGCGCGAAAGCGGCGGTAAGTCTTGCGCAAGCGCAGCTTCCGCCACGGCGATCACCTTGTCAACGCTGACACGTCGCGAGTCGATTGCGTGGCATGCAATCAGGGCATCAGCGAGGATCGCGAGCAGCGAACCGTGCTGCGGATGACCCTCCGGAGCGAGCGAGACGGCCTCTTCGGCCAGCGCGAGCGCCCGGGTGACGTCGCCGGTCGCCGGTGTGCCAACCGGGCGCGCCGCGAGGGCCCCAGCGAGGCCTGCCAAGCGACCAGGGCGTGACGGATCGTCCGACGGGGTCATCGCGATGACGGATTCGCGAAGGGCAAGGGCCAATGCCCGATCACCATCGTCGCCGGTGATCGCGTGGCGGCGCATCAGCAGGGACGCCAGAACGTCGGCCTGGGCGGCGTGTCCCGGAGAGGGGTCGTCGATCAGGGCGAGGCACGCCTCGGCGGTCGTGATCGCCTCATCGAGATCGACCGCGTCTCCTCGTGACACATGACGCAGGTCAAGTGAGGCGGCGAGATTCCCGAGGAGGACTGGCCGGACGGCGTGAGCCTCGTCGGCGGCGTCGAGGGCATCGCGCTGCAGTGAAATCGCCCGGTCGATGTCCGAGAGGTCGGCATCGATGCGGAAGCGCTCGCCGAGCAGGCCGGCGAGATTCGTCCTCGCGACGATGGCGGCAAGTGGGCTTGACGGTTCGTCGGTGACGGCCCCTTCTGCAAGGGCGATTGCGCGGTCGAGATCCTCGCGTTCGCCGCGAATGAGGAAGCGGTCGGCCAAGCGGTTTGAAAGATCGGCAGCGAGCTGTGCCTGCCGTTCCGGTGACAGTCCCCGTCCCGACAAGGTGTCACCAAGGGCGCCGATCTCGCGGTCGAGATCGTCGGCGCGCGACGGCACGTACACCGACGGTGTCAGACCAGAGCCAGTTGGGGACCCGAAAGACACAGCGTCATCGACGGGTGCGCCCTCGTGACCAAGGGGTCCGGCGCCGCTCGTGCCTGCCATCGTCCGTGCTTGCTCCCGGTCACTCGGCGCGAAGCCAACGGCCGAGGTTCCGGTATTGCCGGCCTGCTCCGTTATGTCACGCGCGCACCGCGCATGGTAGTGGAAGCACCCCCGTCTCGCCCCGTGAATTACTCACCGTCGCGTAAATCCGGGCCAATCCACATCACCGATGAGCCTAGGGAAGCCCACCGGGTTCGAAGGTACTCAGGTCATCGCGGTTGAAACGGCGGCGACACGTCACCTGAACTGGCGAAACACTAGGGTACGTCGACCAGGTATCTCGACAAGCATCTTGGAAGCGATTGACTCCATGGACCGGTGCCTCCTCCAGCACCATTTGGACGCGCCGACGGGTGAACCCGTCACCGCGTTAATCGAGGCAGTCTCCTCCGCGACTGTCGGTTCTGGTCAAGCGGTGACCGAGTCCCGAGTCGCTGGCGACCAGCGAACGGCCTTCATCTTGGCCGAACACCCAACGAGGGGGTCCTTGCGGCGGGCCGTGAGGCCGCCGAGATCGTGCCACCCGGCATCTCCGAAACGCGACTGATTAGTGCCCATCTCGCCGACGTGAAGGCCGCCGGCGACCGCACCGAGGCTAACTTCGGCTTGGAGAGGGATCCTCCCGCCGGCGTCACGACGGAGGTCTACCTGAGCCGCAATTGTGAGGAATGCCCGAGATACGCCGATATCTCAGACGTGCAATTATTGAGAATGCACGTACAGTCAGAATTTCCTCAAGATGTCAATTTTACCACCATACACTGTGATATTTGTACTTCACAGTGAAGAATGG
>CAILQO010000519.1 GCA_903836285.1 uncultured Chloroflexota bacterium | reverse complement strand
GGGGATTATCCGCCGCTTCAGACATCGGAAATCGTTCCGACAGAAGCCTCGCCAAACGCCTTTCTGCGAGACGTCGATGTTGTCTTCCCGGTTCTACATGGACCGATGGGAGAGGACGGGACGATTCAGGGGCTTCTAGACCTAGCTGACATCCCGTACGTCGGATCTGGCGTCCTCGGATCTGCCCTCGGTATGGAGAAGGTGCGCGCGAAGCAGATGCTTCGCTACCACGACCTGCCAGTGACGGACTGGGTAAGTATCCACCGGCACGAGTGGCGCGCCGACCGTACCGAAATGCTCGAGATTGCCAGCACGTTCGGCTTCCCGTGCTTCGTGAAACCCTCTGCCCTCGGGTCCAGTGTCGGCGTCACAAAGGTGAAGTCAGCGCAGGAGATGCCCGGTGCCCTCGTGGAAGCCTTTCGCCACGGCGAACGTGCACTCGTGGAACCAGCAATCGACGCGAGGGAGATTGAGGTGAGCGTCCTCGGGAACCACCACCCGGAGGCGAGCGTGCCCGGAGAAATCGTGCCAAGTAATGAATATTACGATTACGCCGCCAAGTACCTCGACGGCAAGTCGGAGTTGCACATCCCCGCTCAGCTCACCAGCAGTCAATCCGATCAGGTTCGTGCGCTTGCCATCCGAGCCTTCACGGCGCTCGACTGCTCTGGACTGGCGCGCGTGGATTTCTTCCTTGAGCGAGGTACCGGCCGGTGGTTCGTGAACGAGGTCAACACGATGCCGGGCTTTACGTCGATCAGCATGTACCCAAAACTGTGGGAGGCTTCGGGCCTCGGGTACCGCGAACTCGTTACGAAGCTCGTTGAACTCGCCGTCGAGCGTTGGCAGGACCGCCGTCCGCTTCCACGCGGATAGGCGTTACCACGCGGGCTTGCGCCTCGGTGGCGCTACTAGCCGGACGAGGATAGATCCAGCGATGAAGCCGACGACGTGCGCCCACGTGGCGACGCCCCCTGCGTCGTCGGATGCGAAGCCAAGGACGGCCTGAGCGAACTGCAGGGCGAACCACGCGCCAAGCACGAACCACGCCGGCAGCCATACCGTCGACCAGAAGAAACCAAGAGTCAAGAACGTCCGCACTCGCGCACCGGGAAAGCGGACAAGGTATGCGCCCAGGACCCCCGCGACCGCACCGCTTGCCCCGATCATCGGTACCCCGATGTCTTCCGGCCAGATCACGAGCGTGACTCCCGCCTGCCCGACTGCCGCGAGCACACCACACACCACACACCACATAAAACACGGCGTAACGCATCGATCCAAGGACAGCCTCGACATTGTTTCCGAAAATCCAGAGATACAGCATGTTGCCGCCTAGGTGGACCAACCCTCCATGGAGGAACATCGAGGTGACCACTGTCAACTGAATAGGCGCGACGCACGCCATGGGGCCAATGTCGGTGCCGGTCAGGAACTCGTATGGGATGAAGCCACACGAGGAGGAGAGGGATCGACCGGTCGAAAATGCGTGCAGTGCCTGATATCCGTAGGCAAGAAGGCAACTGACGATGGCTGAGACCGTGACGACGGGCGTCCGGCGCGTCGGGTTGTCGTCGGACAGTGGGATCATCGCCCGCTCCGGTGGCCGCCGCCGATCGCGGGCTACTCCGGATAGCCGCCAGGGAAGCGTTGGGCCCACTTCCACGCTGACGCTGTAATGTCGTCGATAGCGACAAACGAAGGAACCCACCCAAGGACTGAGCGTGCGAGTTCGCCGCTCGCAACGAGGGCGGGCGGGTCGCCGGGCCGGCGCGGACCCCGGACTACCTCCACGTGCTGCCCGGATACCCGGCGCACTGATTCGATCACCTCTGCCACCGAATGCCCAGTTCCCGTGCCGAGATTCAATGCGCCGTGGCCGATGCCTCCGCTCATGAGCAGCTCGACGGCGGTGACATGCGCAGCCGCAAGGTCGGCCACGTGAACATAGTCGCGCACCGCAGTGCCGTCCTCAGTTGGGTAGTCGTCACCGAACATGCTAATCGTTGGCAGGCGACCAAGGGCTGCCTGCACGATGTTTGGGATTAAGTGTGTCTCTGGGACGTGGTCCTCACCGAGGGTAGCCGTCGCGCCAGCAGCGTTGAAGTATCGAAGCGCAACCGAAGCAATCGCTGAAGCTCGACACGCCCAAGTCACCATCCGTTCACAGGCCAGTTTCGTGTCCCCGTAGACGCTGGTCGGGGATAGGTGATGGGACTCACTAATCGGCTCGAGGGGGCTCTCAGTCGGAGCGCCGTAGACGGCGGCGGTTGAGGAAAAGACGAACGCGCGGCAACCGGACCCATCAAGCGCCTCGAGCAAGTTGAGCGTGCCCCCGACGTTCCCGCGGTAGTACCGCAGGGGGGCCTCCATTGATTCCCCAACAAGGCTCTGCGCCGCGAAGTGGATTGTCGCTTCCGGGCGCGAACGCCTAACCACTTCAGCAACCGCGCCTCGATCACCTAAGTCGGTGACACTGAGTTCCGCCTGATCGTCAACTGCTGCGCGATGGCCTTTCGAGAGGTTGTCAAGAACCGTAACTTCATGGCCCATTCGGGCGAGAATGGCGACCGTCACGCTGCCGATGTAACCTGCACCGCCAGTCACCAGCACTCTCACACTCGCCTCCGAAGCAACGTCACGATTGCGCGATCGTCGACCCCGGGGTTTAGAACGAAGTCTGACGGCCGTGGGCGCGACACGCCCGGTTGGCCGCCAAGCTTCCGACGCCGCTACACTTGCACCTAGCGGTACCCCTCAATGCGGACCGTGACTCCCCGTGGTGGCCGTAGCTCAATGGCAGAGCACTGGATTGTGGCTCCAGCGGTTGGGGGTTCAAATCCCCTCGGTCACCCCCCGTTCGCTAAGCCGGCGGCGGTTGCTTTGCCAATCTTGCTTTTGGCTTGCCCATTCGGCGGCCACGCCCACGAGGCGACGATCGATCCAACCAGGATGACGACGATCACTCCCAGCGAGAGCAGTATCGGCAGCTTATAGAAGTCGATCGCAAGCATCTTTGCGCCGACGAAGATCAGCACGAGCGACAGCCCGACCTTCAAGTAGGCAAATCGTCCGATCACGTCTGCAAGGAGGAAGTACAGCGACCGCAGGCCGAGAATCGCAAAAATGTTTGACGTGAAGACAATGAATGGGTCAGACGTTATTGCGAAAATTGCGGGAATCGAGTCGACCGCGAAGATGACATCGGTGACCTCAACCGCAACCAGTGCAAGGAGCATGGGCGTCGCATAGCGCCGACCATTCTTGATGATCGTGAAGGCGTCTCCGGCGAACTCCGTCGTGACTGGCATCACCCTTCCGAGCAGCTTGACTGCCGGATTTTCTTCAGGCTTCACCTCTCCGTCCTTCTGGGTGAGAAGGCGCACCCCAGTGACTGCGAGGATCGCGCCGAATACGTAAATCGTCCAGTGGAATGCCTGTAGGAGCGCGCCGCCAGCGATGATGAACACGGCCCGCAGGACGAGCGCACCGATCACTCCCCAAAGGAGCACTCGGTGCTGAAGGCTCGCGGGAATAGCGAAGGCCGAAAATATCACCACAAAGACGAACATATTGTCGACGGCCAATGCGAGTTCGATCACGTAACCAGTGGCGAACTCAAGCGCACGTTCTGGGCCGAACCACTCGTTGACGAGCATGCCAAACCCCGTCGCAAACCCGGCAAGCACAAGACACCAAGTTAGCGCTTGACGCGGGCCTACAACTTTTGCTTCTCGGCGGAACAGGCCAAGATCAACTGCGAGCATCACCACCACAAACGCGATGAACCCCGCCCACATCACTGGGGAGCCAACCGTTTCAAGCATCTCATGATCCTCTGACACCATCGCCGAAGGCGAACTGGTGCGACACGGGTAATCGACCCGCGCGGAATGTCGCGCGGAGTCACGAGCGAGAGGTTCCGCCCTGAGGGCGGCTAGAGTGCCTGTTGCCGGATGCAGTCGTCGCGAGCAGCATCAGGAAGGTGATTGCCGGCGTGGGAAGGGCCCCTCGGGCGGGCGAGCAAGCATCGTGACGCAACGCAATGACGCCACCATCCTTCCGCCACGACCGTCACCTCACTTGCAGGGACTTGAATGCAGCGTCACCCGACGTGCTCCAGAGCCGTCGCCAATGCGTTGTCATGCTAACCGCGCGGTTGGCGCCAGAGTCCGCGAATACGAGATCGGGCCATCACGTTTTCGTAGCGGCGCGGGCCATCCCTAATCGTTAGCCCGGCCCCCGAGACAGCACCCGCGCAGCTTGGATGCCTGCTACACCGAATAAATCGGCGGGACGTTCCTGTTCCACGGCCGGGCGCGCGCCAGACACGTGGCGCTACCATTTGCCATGGCATCCCCGGAGCTCGGTCGGCTACTGGTTCTGATCGGCCTGATGGTGGTCGTGGTTGGACTTGTTTTCTGGCTGGGTCCGCGTCTCCCGTTCTTTGGTCGCCTGCCTGGCGACGTCGCAATCAAGACTGAAAACGGCGCGTTCTATGCCCCCGTCGCTTCCATGCTAGTCGTCAGCATAGTGATATCCCTCGCGCTGAATATGCTCGCGTACTTTCGGCGGTGAAGCAGTCGCGCCGAACCGGGACTATCCTGTGAGGCATGGCTGCATTCGATAGTGTCCCCGTGGTTCATGCGCCCCACACCGGCCGTGCCGTACCGCTTTGGGCCACGGCCCAGCGGAGTCTCTTCTCCGCCCTCGAAGCTTCCGTCTTCGCCTTCGAAGCACGGTACTTGGCGCACGACGGCGCACTGGTGTGGGGTGCCAGCTTGCATGGACGTGATGGCGCCGACGACTTCTACGAAAGTGCCTACAACTGGCCGCTCCTCTATCTGCTCGGCGGGGGCGACCGGTTGCTGCCTGCATCAATCCGGCAATGGGAAGCCGTTACACGGCAAGTCTCCGCCCTGAAGCCCGTCGGGCAGGTGCTGCACGAGTACGAACGGGGGTACGACTGGTTCCACCAAGGCGAGAGCAACCTTTTCTTCTACTTTCTTTGCCTAGCGGACCCGGATCGTCCGGCACATCGCGCGCGTGCCGCCCGATTCGCGTCGCTGTACCTCGGTGACTCTGACCTGCCGGGAAACTACGACCGGCGCCTCAAGATCATTCGCGCAGCCCACAACGGCACGGCCGGGCCAAGGTGGGGCTTCACCGACGACGCCGAACCCACCTATGGCTGGGGGCCGGCGATGCGTCGGTACGGGCTGCCGTTCGCAGATATTCCCGGAGTTCGTCACTACGACGACCTTGACGATGTGGCGAACGCCCGTCGAATGGGCGACGCAATGCAGACCCGCATGGGGCGCGGCGATGTCGTCGGAAACTTGGCGGCAACCGGGCTAGCCGCAAATGCGTACGCGGCCACTGGCGACACCCGGTATCGCGACTGGGTAGTTGACTACACCGGTGCGTGGCTTCACCGAACCCGCGCGAACGGCGGCCTGATTCCCGACAACGTTGGATTGGGCGGCGGCGTAGGAGAGTACGTCGGCGGGCGCTGGTATGGCGGCCTCTACGGCTGGACGTGGCCCCACGGCTTCTACTCAATTGCAATGTCCGCAGTCGTCGCAGCATCGTCCGCCACGCTGGTCACAGGGGACACCGGTTGGATGGAGATTGGACGCGCGGTCGTTGACCGTGCCTTCGATCTGGGTGCCGTGCGCGACTACGACGAAGCCCTGATGACTCTGCCGGAACACTGGGTCGCGCAGCGAGCAGGCCTTGCCGCTGCGGGCGCAGCGCAGACCTTCCTGATCCCACACCGACACGGAGACGCCGGGTGGTTCGATTGGCAGCCAATGGCGCCGATGTACCCCGCGGCAATCTGGGCATCGACGCTTGACCCAGCGGACATGGCACGGATCGAGCGATTGCGCGATGTGGAGCGCTACGACTGGCGTACCGTCATACCCTTTCGCTCAAAGGAGGATTCCGGGCACGAGACACCATGGCTTCGCTTCCTTGCTGGCGACAACCCGACCTACCCCAACTCAATCCTCGCCGCCGCCGCCGAGGTGGTTGAAACGCGCGTCGCGGCGATCCGTGCGGACCGGTCCGACTTGCGTTCGGTCAACATCCATCATTGGCAGCAGCACAACCCGGTCACGACTGAAGCGCTCGTGCAGTTAACGATGGGTGGCCCACCACCCATCTACAACGGCGGACTGCTTCACGTACCGGTTCGGCACTTCGACGCTCGCGCAAGGCGGCCGGGACTACCACCAGACGTCGCTGCGCTTGTGCGGCGGGTCGATGAAGACGGGGTGTGCATCGATCTCGTCAACGTCGGCACGGACATCGTGCGCGAGGTCGCCATCCAGGCAGGTGCATACGCCGAACATCGGTGGACGACCGTCCACACTGTTGACGAAGACGGTACGGCGATTCACGGCCCGGTGGCGGTTGATGGACCCCACATTCGGGTGACCATCGATCCAGGCGCGGTTACAACGCTGATCCTTGGGCATGAGCGCTATGTCTCGCCCCCATCCACCCAGCTTCCGTGGCGGTAGGCCCGCCCCGGCTTCGCTGATAATCGGGTGGCGGTCTGTGTGTACCTAGTCAACGGGCACTTGCCAACGCTGCCGTCCACTTCACCGCTCATCGGATCATCGTCGCCGGACCGACTACTGGAGGCCACCATGCCCGGCAGCCCTGCCCCCGTCGCTCTGACGCACGTCCACGATGACCGCGTAGCGGTCGCCTGGGATGGCGGTGCGGCGGGCATCGTCACGCTATTCGAGTACGTCTACCGCCCCCGTGGGCCAGCCTTTGAGGGTCCAAAGCCGTACTTGCATCCAGTGCGAACGCTTGCGGGCGAAGTCGTCACGACTTTTCGGCCACACGACCACCGTTGGCACAAGGGCATCCAGATGACGATTGCCCACCTCTCTGGGCAGAACTTTTGGGGAGGCAACACCTACGTCCACGGCGAGGGCTACGTCCCGCTGGCGGAAGTTGGCCGAATGGACCATGTTCGCTGGCACGCCCTCGGAACCGCGATTGACGGCACCGCGGCCCGGCTCGACCATGAACTGGACTGGATTGCCAGTACGGGCGAACGATGGATTTCCGAGCGCCGAACGTGGGACCTTGAGTCCGTTGATCCCGTCGGCGGTTGGTGGTCGATTCGTTTCCGTTCGACCCTGACCAACGTTCGTGGCCTTGATCTCGAACTTGGATCACCCACAACCCACGGTCGCCAAATGGCTGGCTACGGGGGCCTGTTCTGGCGCGGGCCTCGCGACTTCGCTAACCCGGGTGCCACAGTCTTGGGACCAGACGGGCGTACAGGTGCCGAAATGATGGGCCACGCCGGCCGATGGCTGTCGTTCACAGGCAAGCACGACGGCAATGACGCAGTCTCGACGTTGCTGTTCATCAATGAACTTGACAGCTTTCGCTATCCCACCGAGTGGTTCGTGCGAACAGCCGACACCCCGCTCGTTTCGGTCGCGCCAGTCTTCTTCACGCCCCACGTGATGGCGCCTGGCGATTCGATTCGCCTTCACCATCGGATCGTGATTGCGGATCGGGGCTGGGATCGCGAACGAGTTGAGGCGTTTGTCAACGCGTAACCGAACACTCGCTTCATGGACCAATCGGCTCACCGATCGATGGCCGTTTCCTTGCCTTCGCCTCGCGGCGCAGGTGACCACGTCGAGACCTCGCATGAATGATGGGACCGCCCCCAGCAGTGGCACCTTAACCGTCGCCTCCGTGGCATTCCACGTGCAAGACGTGCGCTCCAAGGTGGCATCGGTTGTCGTCGGCGCATCCGACACCATTGAGTTGGCACTGATCGCGCTCCTCGCGGGCGGGCACGTCCTCGTCGAGGACGTCCCGGGAACGGGCAAAACCACGCTCATGAAGGCGCTCGCGAGCGCGCTCGGGTGTG
>CAILQO010000518.1 GCA_903836285.1 uncultured Chloroflexota bacterium | reverse complement strand
TGGCAATGCAGTGGATATCAGGGGAGGGGCGGGTCCGGCGCCGAGACCATGCTGGTCACGCGATCGGGCGTGCACGCCACGGGTTCTGGTCGCGATTCTACCCGTGGCTCCCAGGCGCGCCTTGAAGGAAGCGGTGCCCGACGAAGGGCTAGCGGCGCGTCGGTGTGTTCGTTGGTTCGAGCGGTGTAGGCGAGGGCACCGGGGTGTTCAGGACGGCGACCGGTGGGGCCACGACGCCGAGTTCCCGGAGGCCGGCACGGGCGTCGAGGTTGCCGGGATCGACCTGCAGGACCTCGCGATAGCGCTCGATTGCCCAATCGCGTTGCCCTGCGGCGCGAAAGGCATTGGCGGCGCCCAACCCATCAAGCACGAGGCGCAGACGTCGCCCCTCGGCGCGGGCCTTCTCCGGGTCCGGGATTGGCGTCGGGGTGAAGGTCGGGACGACGCGGGCGAACGGGCGAATGTCGGTTTCGTAGGTGTTCCAAGCGCGCACGCCGACCGCGACCACGACGCCAGCGACCACGAAGGTCGCGGCAAACTCAGCGATGACCGCAGGAGGCTTCCACATGGTCGCGCGATGCGAAGCGTACCGGTGCAGGCGGTTCGACGACCCTCGCATGCGATCCTGAGCGCCGTGAACCTTGCGGACACGATCGCCGCGGTGGCCACCCCACCCGGCGATGGCGCGGTGGCGATGGTGCGGGTCTCCGGCCGTCGTGCGCGGGCCATCGCCGCAGCGACCTTTCGGCCATCGGCGGGAAAGCCCCTGCAACCTCGTCGGTTCACGCACGGCTTCGTCGTGGATGCGGCGACCGGCACCGTTGTCGACGAGGTGGTCGCGGCGTGGCTGCCGGCCCCGCGCACGTACACCCGCGAACCGACGTTAGAGGTGACCTGCCACGGTGGGCGCGCCGCAACGGCAGCGGTCCTGCAGGCAATCCTCCGGGCCGGCGCACGCCTCGCCGAACCGGGTGAGTTCACGCTGCGTGCCTTCCTGAATGGACGGATCGACCTGGCACAGGCTGAGGCCGTCCGTGATGCCGTTTCGGCACCGTCGGCGGATGCGGTTGCGATGGCGGTGGCACAAGCGAATGGCTCGCTCTCACGGGTGATCCGCGAGGTCCGGGATCCGTTGGCGGACCTTGGGGCGCGCCTGGAGGGGTCACTGGACTTCGCGGACGACGGCGTTCCTGAGCTCGATCGCGGGACAGCGCGCGCGGTCCTTGAGGCGGCGGCAACTCGCGTGGATGCCTTGCTCGCCACCGCTGGGCCGGGGAGGGTTCGTCGCCACGGGCTGAGGGTTGTCTTGGCCGGGATGACGAATGCCGGTAAGTCCACGCTGTTCAATGCGCTCCTTGGCTCCGACCGGGCCATCACGAGCGACGAGGCGGGAACTACGCGGGATGCCATTGAGGAGATCCTTCCGGTCGGAGCGGCGGCGATCGTGCTGGTGGACACCGCCGGGTGGCGCCCGCCCGGCGAGATGCCGGTCGGTGAGGCAGAGCGCCTCAGCGGTGCGCGGACGGACGCATCGATCCCCCTCGCCGACGTCGTCGTGCATGTGGTCGATGGGACGGCTCCCCACCACGCGACGGCCGGTCGAGAACGCATCGCCGCGCTTGCTCCGGGCGGGGCAATGCTCGAAGTTTGGACCCGCGCTGACCTGCACCGCGGGCTTCACGCCGGGAATCAAGTAGCGCCGGGAGATCAGTTTCGGGTCTCCGCGATCACGGGAGAGGGGATCCAGGCACTGCGTTCTAGCCTGCACGCCCGCGCGGTGGCCGGAAGTCGGGGCGCGGGGAGCGATTCGGGCGGCGAGCTCCTCACGAATGCGCGCCACGTCGACGCGCTGCGCCGCGCCCGCGAGGCAATCGATCGGGCGATGGCGGTGGTGGCAGGGGCGATGCCGGACGATTTGCTGGCAGCGGACCTGCGCGCCGCGGTGGCGGCGTGCAGTGAGGTGACGGGCGAGATGATCGGCGACGACGTGCTCGAGCGGGTGTTCCGCACGTTCTGTATCGGGAAGTGACCGTACATCGGCCCGCCAGTGGTTGTCGCATGGGAAGCAACGCGGCGTTGACCGGCCTTCGGTGGGTGCGCTACCATCGACGCGATTGACACGGCG
Organism: uncultured Chloroflexota bacterium; assembly: GCA_903836285.1. Classification (GTDB taxonomy): domain Bacteria; phylum Chloroflexota; class UBA11872; order UBA12225; family UBA12225; genus CAILQO01. The sequence continues at coordinate 7,756 of CAILQO010000518.1, read as the reverse complement.
GTGCCCCACCGTCGCCTTCCTCGCGCCCCGCAGTTTTCGAGGGGGTGTGGCGAGCGTCACCGAGCGGAGCGCCCGGGGTGGGGAACGCGGCGCATGGCACCTTGGGCAGTCCGCGGAATGAACGGCGCGCCGTCCTCCGTTCTGGATGCCGCATGGTGAGTGGCCGCGCGCACCGGGAGGAGACACGGTGAATACCGATCGTTCGCGGGGCAATGGTGGCCCGCCGCGAGGCCCCGCACGTCCGCCGTCTGGCAACGAGCCTGATGCTGCTGCAGGCGGGAGCCCCTTTGGCAATCTCGGGGTGCTGATCCAGCAGGCGTTGCGCGATCAGAAGCCGGCGGCGCCGGCGCCTGAGGCGGTCGGGCCAGAAGAGTCTCCATTGCCGATCAAGCCCTGCGCAGACTGCTGGCACGCCAAGGTCTTCCGGCGTGACGGGGTCTCGATGGCCCGGTGTGAGCTGGACCTGTGGGTCAAGCCCGTCATTCCGAACAAGGACCTGAACTCGAACGACGTACGTCGCTGGTACGCCGACTGCCCCGAGTACGACGACAGCGAGTAGGCGCCCAGTCGCCCGCGTGCCGTCCATTGCCGTGCCGGTTAGGCGCCGGGCATCGACGGGCGGGCGCACACTGACGCCGTCCCCGGCCGCCGCGGGGCGGTTGACCGGAGGACTTCGGATGCCTGAGACTGCCCCCCCGGTACGCACCGCGCCTGCCCTGAGCGAGCGGCTGCAGACGATGGCTCCGTCGCCAACCATCGCGGCGAGTGCACGGGCGCGGGCACTTGCCCGCGAGGGCAAGCCGGTCCTTGAGTTGACCGTCGGTGAACCCGACTTTGACACGCCCGAACACATCCGGGAGGCTGCCCACAAGGCGATTCGCGACGGCAAGACTCGATATACCCCGTCTGGGGGCATCCCGGAGTTGAAGGGCGCTGTCGCCCGCAAGCTGCATCGAGAGAACGGCGTCGAGTACGACCCCGCGACCGAGGTGTGCATCTGCAACGGTGGCAAGCAGGCCCTCTACAACGTGATGGTCGCGCTGCTCAACCCGGGTGACGAGGTCATCGTTCCGGTCCCGACGTGGGCAACCTTCGCCGACCAAGTGGCACTCGTCGGCGGCGTGCCGGTGCTTGTGCCCATGGGGCCAGACAACCGGTTGCGCGTCGCCGACCTTGAGGGGCGCGTGACACCGCGCACGAAGGCGGTGATAGTCAACAGCCCCTCGAACCCAACGGGCGCCGTGATGCACCCGGAAGACGTCCTCGCCATCACGCGGTTCGCGATGGCGCACGGCATCTTTGTGGTCGCCGACGACACCTACGAGCATTTCTTGTACGACGGCGCGAAGCACCAGTTCTCGGCGAACGGCGTGGACGGTGCGCGTGATTGGGTTCTGGCGGTGAATACCGTCTCAAAGACCTACGCCATGACCGGGTGGAGGATTGGGTACGTCGCGGGGCCGTCACGCATCGTGAAGGCCATCGATGCCCTCATGACCCAGACGACGTCGAACCCGAGCAGCATCGCCCAGTGGGCGGCGGTCGAGGCCCTCGACGGGCCGCAGGTCTGCGTCCATGAAATGGTGGCCGAGTTCGACGCGCGCCGGCAGATGTTCGTGAGCGGGTTGCGTGCCGTCGGCTACGAGTGCCCGATGCCTGAGGGCGCGTTCTACGCGTACCCGCGCATTCCCTTGCAGGCCGACGGTTCACCGGGCGACTCGAATGCCTACGCGATGCGGCTGCTGAACGACGCGCACGTCTCGTGTGTCGGCGGCAAGGCGTTCTTCGACGAGGGCACCCTGCGCATGAGCTACGCCGCGTCCCGCGCGGTGCTGCAGGAAGTTCTCGACCGGCTGTCACGGTTCGGGCACTGATCAACCGCATGGCGGTGACCGGGCAATCTGTGGCGGTGCTGCTGGCACCGTCACCGCCATTTGCAACCGCGCGCAAGTTCGGCCGCCTCCTCATTGCGTCGTGGCAGGATGCCCTGCAATACCGCCTTGAGGGAGCGATTTGGTTCCTCTACGACCTGCTGCCGCCACTCGGCATGCTGCTGTTGTGGCTTGGCGCCTACCGCCCCGGGACAGTAGTGGCCGGCTACGACGCCGCGGGGATGGTGCAGTACTACCTCGGCGTCATCGCGCTTCGCACCCTGTTGAACCCGCACCCCGAATGGGACGTAGCCGAGAAGATCGCGAAGGGGACGTACGCGCAGGTCTTGCTTCGCCCGATGCCTCTGGTTGCCTACCACCTCGCTGGCGAGGTCGCATGGAAAGGCATGCGCCTGTTGTGGCTGATGCCCTCCTTGTTGGTCTGCACGGTCGCATTCTGGTCGTACATCGCAATCCCGCCGCTCGGCTTGACGTACTGGCTGGCGTTCGCGCTCTCGATCCCGCTGGGATACCTCTCGGCATTCTTCTTCAAGATGATTCTTGGGTACATCTCTTTCTGGACGACGAACACCGAAGGTATTTTCGTGTTCATGATATCGATCGAGATGGTCTTCACGGGGAACTTCCTGCCGTTGCAGGCGATGCCGGGATGGGTGCAGACGATTGGTGACTGGTTGCCGTACCGGTACTTCTACTTCTTCTCGACGCAGGTCCTGCGTGGGACGCTGGACGACGGGGCGTTACTGACTGGCCTTGTGACGCAGGCGTCGTGGGTCCTTGTGGCGTACGTGGCGATGCGCATGGTGCGCACCGCAGGGATCCGGCGCTACGCCGCGTTCGGTGGCTGACGTGATTGGCAGCCCGGGCGCCGTGACGTCCTGGTGGCATCCGCTGCGCCGCTACGTGCGCCTGTACTGGGCCGTCGCGCGCTACTGCCTGTCGCGCGAACTCGAGTACCGTACGAACCTCGCGTTTAACCTGCTGCGCGAGACCGTGTATGCACTCCTCCAGATCGCCTTTGTCGACATCATCTTCCTGAACGTCGAGTCCATCGGTGACTGGACGGCAAACCGCATGCTGGTGCTCATGGGCACGTACACGTTCGTGTCGAATACCACATACGCGTTGTTTTGGGAGTCGCTGACCAGCCTGTCGTCGCTGATCAACACAGGCGAGCTTGACCTCGTGCTGACCAAGCCGGTGAGCGCGCAGTTCTATGTGTCGGTGCGGCGCATCGCGTTCATGAACCTGGCCCCAGCAGCCTTCGGCATCGGGATTGCCGCGTGGGGGATCGGGCGCCTCGGCATCACGCCGTCGTTCCTCGATGTCGCGGCCTATGCGGTCCTGTGCGCCTGCGCCGTTGTGACGTGCTATGCCTTGTGGTTCTCAAGTGTGCTGGGAGCCTTCTGGGCGGGACGCCTGCAGAATGCCGGCGCGATCTTTGAGCCGGTGGTGTCGATGGCGCGCGTGCCGACGACGTCGCTCGCGAGTCCTCTGCGCCTCGCGTTCACGTTCGTATTACCGCTGGCGTTTGTCGGGACGGTGCCGGCGCAGGCAATCCTGGGCATCGCCGAACCGTGGCACGTGCCGTACGCCATCGGCCTTGCCGGGGCGTTGGTGATCGCCTCCAATCGCCTCTGGCATCGAGCGTTGCGGGCGTACTCAAGTGCAAGTTCGTAGGCCAGATTGGGTCGGGATCATCGCGTACCGCGACGCGGATTGGCGAGGCGTTGTGGTACGGTCATCTCTGGTTCGATGAGCGAAACAACGGCGGCAATCTCGCTGCGACCGACGACGGCGACGTCGAAGTGGGCAGGTTCCTCCTGCCCGAAGTGCGACAAGGCAATCGGCGCAGGTGAGGGGGCGGTCCTCTGCCCACAGTGCTTCACGCCGCACCATGCGAACTGCTGGCGCGAGAACGGCAACTCGTGCGCGAAAGACGGTGCCGGTGCGCGCATTCTCGAGCCGCGCGGACGTGCCGGTGCCCCGGCAGCGGCGGCGCCTGACGCTCCAGCGCAGGCATCGGTGCCGGCCTCGGCGCCCGCGCCGGTAGCGGCGGTCGCAGTTCCGGCCGCCGACGCGCCGCTCGTCGAGTTGGCGAACCCGTGGAAGTCCGCGCGCGTCGTTCAGGGCCCGAACGAGTCGGAGGTCTTCCGGCGGAGCGTGATGTCGATCGTCACGCTCCTCGCCTTCTGGGGCTTCGCCGTGTTGGTGGCCGCCCTCCTCGGCGTCGTTTAGCCTCGACCGCTACAGCGGCCCCCGCGCACCATCGTGCGAGAACTCCCGGTCGTACCGGAAGGGGTTTTGTTCGGGGGCCACCTCACCGAGGAGCGCCTCGATCGCGAGGTGACTGCCACCCGGCGCGGCCATAATGCCGTGGCCTGAGTACCCCCCATTGATCCCGAGATTGGCGATCGCCGTCGGCCCAAGCAACGGCTTGTGGTCGGGGGAGTAGGTGTATTGCCCGGCGGTGACGTACCAGTGCTGCGTGCGGCGCGCCCACACCTCGGCCCAAAACGGCGCGTGGAGGGCGACCCGGACGGGGCTACGCGGGTCGAGGAGCAGGTCGTAGAAGTCCCGGGTTGCCGGGGGGTCGTGATGGGCATGCGTGACTGGCGCGAGGGGGTCGGGGCGAAGAACGTAGGCGCCACCGGCCTCCGGGCGCCAGTGTGAGCCGGTGTCCTCGTCGATGGTCATACCTGCGTGCTTGGGAACCTCGGGCGCGTCCGGCAGGACGAGGCGTTGGCGGATGCGCGGGGCCAGGGGAACCGACACTCCGGCAAGTTTCAGGATCTCCCCGGTGAACGGGCCGGCGGCGACGACTGCCCAGTCGCAGGCGACTCTCCCCCTCGTGGACTGGACCTCGGTGACGCGACCGTTGGCGACGCCGAAACCGGTAACTGAAGCCTCGAACGCAAACGAGGCCCCGCGTCGGGCGGCCGCGCGGGCGTAGCCCGTCGTGGCGACGAGTTGGTCGAGCCACCCGTCTGCCGGTCGGCTGCGGGCGCCGACGACTTCGGGGGCGAGGAACGGGAAGGCTCGCCTCGCCTCGTCGCCGTCAAGCCAGTCCACACCGTCGACGCCAAGGGCTTGTTGCTGGGCGACCTGTCGACGTTGCCGTTCGGCGCGCGCGGGGTCGCGCGTGACCCACAGGTACCCGTTGCGCCGCCGACGCAGGTCGATGCCCGGTTCGCCGATGACGTCGCCGAAGGCGTCCCACTCGGCGAGGGACCGCTTGAGGAGGTCGATCTCATCTGGGGTGTCGAACTGGAGGCGATGCCCCCCGCCGGCGGCCTGTGTGGTGAGGCCGCCGAGACGACGTCCGTGCTCGAGGACGATGACTCGCAGACCCCTGGAGGCGGCGTGGAAGGCGGTGGCGCACCCGAGGATGCCACCGCCGACGACGACCAGGTCGGCGGTTTCCGGGAGGGTGTCGACGTCGGGTACCTGCATGTCCGGCGTGGCCATGCATCGATGGTAGACCCGGCGAGACTTGCGTGCGACCGGATGATGAGCGGGAGTGCCGTGCTTCTTGGCCTGCGGTGGCAATCGTGGGGTCGGCGAAAGCGCCGGTCGCCCCAGTGACGGCGGTGGATGTCGTGCCAAGGGCGCCAATGGTGCCGGTGAGGGCGCCGGACGTCCCGTTACGCCGGCAGGCATGCGACCATTCGCGCGTCGTCGTTCCCGGCAATCGTCCGGCGCCGTCAGGCGCGCACCCGAAAGGCCCATTTGATGGAGTACCCCCCGTTCGCCAACGAACCCCTCTCGGAATTCTCCGACCCGGCGCGCCGGGCAACCTTCGCGCACACGTTGGCACGCGTCGACGCCGAACTCGGACCGACGTGGTCGCGCTCGATGCTGATCGGCGGTGAGAAGGTCGAAACGGGCGCGTGGCTTGAGTCGCACGACCCCACGACGCCGTCGCGCGTCGTTGGCCGAGTCGCCACTGCGACGCCCGAGTTGGCCGACGCGGCGGTTGCGGCGGCGGCGAAGGCGTTCACGACGTGGTCGCGGGTGCCAGTGGCAGAACGCGCGGCGCTGGTCGCCAAGGTTTCGGCGATCATCCGCGACCGGCGCGATGAGTTCTCGGCGACGATGGTCGTGGAGGCCGGGAAGACGTGGGGCGAGGCCGATGCCGACGCGGCGGAGGCGGTCGACTTCTGCGAGTTGTACCTGCGCGACGCCATCCGGCTGTCTGGCCCGCAACCGGTGTCGCACCGGCCGGGCACGCGCAATCGCTTCATCTATATGCCGATGGGCATTGGCGTGATCATCCCGCCGTGGAACTTCCCGTTGGCGATCACCGTCGGCATGACGATGAGTGCCGTCGTGACCGGCAACGTCGCGATTGTGAAGCCGTCGAGCCTGACCCCGATCATCGCTGCCAAGTTCATCGATGCGTGCCTTGAGGCCGGCATCCCGGACGGGGTGGTGAACTTCCTGCCGGGGCCGGGCGAACAGGTCGGGATGCGTCTCGTTGAGCATCCGGGTGTGCGATTTATCTCGTTCACCGGGTCGCGCGAGGTTGGCGAGAAGATCTTTGCCCGCGCCGCTGTGGTCCAACCTGGGCAGAGGTGGCTCAAGCGGGTCGTGTCAGAGATGGGCGGTAAGAACGCGATTGTCGTCGACGAGACGGCCGACCTTGACGCGGCGGCACGCGCGGCGGTGGCGAGTGCCTTCGGGTTCGGTGGCCAAAAGTGCTCGGCGTGTTCGCGGTTGGTGGCGGTCGACGCCATTTACGACGACCTCGTGGCGCGGGTTGAGGCGGAGGCGCGGACGATCCGGATCGGTGACCCACGCGACCCGGATACCCACCTCGGGCCACTTTCCAGTGCCGACCAGAAGCGCACCGCCGAACGGTACGCGGCGATCGGGCAGGCCGAGGGGACCGTCATCGTCGGGCCGGGCACGCCGGTGCCTGCCGACGGGCACTACGTTGCGCCGCACGTGGTCGCGGGCGTGGCGTCGCGGAGTCGGCTTGGGCAGGAGGAGATCTTCGGGCCGGTGCTGTCGATCATTCGGGCGCGCGACTTCGACGACGCATTGGCGATCGCGAACGACACCGAGTTTGGCCTGACCGGTGCGGTCTTCTCGCAGGACCGGGCGCGCCTTGACCGCGCGGCGGAAGAGTTCGCCTGCGGGAACCTCTACTTCAATCGCAAGTGCACGGGCGCGTTCGTCGGGGTTGAGCCGTTCGGTGGCTTCAACATGTCCGGCACCGACAGCAAGGCGGGTGGGCACGACCACTTGTTGCTGTTCTTGCAGGGGAAGTCGATATCTGAGCCGGAGTGATCGGGAGGTGCCGCCAAGTACCTTTGGAGGTGACCGTGATCGGCGGCGCAGGGTGCGCGGCGGGCAGGTGGAGCGGGTTCTTCGCAGATGGCGAGTGATGGCCTAGTCGAGGCGTTGCGCGAGGTGGTGCGACGCGGTGCCGCTGATGACTCGGGACGGGTGCGAGGCCTGTTGGCGGACCTCATGCCCCAAGCGGGGGCGGTGGTGCGGGTAGCGGTGGCGGCGGTGCAAGAGGGGGTGCCGGCCGACCTTCGCCGAGCGGCCGCGGGCGGGTCGGTGTCGCTTGCGGTCAACCGAGCGATCAGTCGGCTGGTAGACGAACATGGGTACGAACGCGCCCTGGCCACGCGCGTTGCGGAGGCGTGGGCGATCGCCCTTGGCTCCATGTCGGAAGCAACACGTGCCGCATCAAGCACCACGCCGACCCCGCTGCGTGAAGCGACGGTGGTCGACCCCGGAATGCCGGCGGGCGCCAGCGACGACGGCCGACCGCGCCTCGTCGTGGACCCGCTTGCCGTGTGGGGGGCGTACGCGACGATCGGGGAGGCGATCGCCGCGGCGCCGGCAGGGGC
>CAILQO010000517.1 GCA_903836285.1 uncultured Chloroflexota bacterium | reverse complement strand
TTCCACGCCGCCAGGAAGTTCAGCAGGCCCACCGTGATGAGCGCCGGGCGCGACAGCGGCACGACGATCGACCAGAGGAAGCGGAAGGTCCCGCACCCGTCCATCACCGCCGCGTCCTCAAGGTCCTGCGGGATCTGCATGAAGAACTGCCGCAGCAGGAAGATCGCGAACACGCTCGCCATGCCCGGCACGAACTGCGCCTGGTACGTGTCGTACCACCCCAACCATCGCGTCACGATGACGAAGTTGGGAATCAACGTCACCTCGCCCGGGATCATCAGCGTCGCTAGGAAGACCGTGAAGATCACCTCCTTCCCGAAGAATCGCAACCGTGCGAACGCGAACGCCGCCAAGGACGCCACGACCAGCACGCCCGTCACCTGGCACGTTGCGACAAGCAGCGTGTTCAAGAAGTACCGCCCGAACGGCGCAGAGGCCATCGCCGAGGCGTAGTTCCCCCACTGCAGTGCCTGCGGCCACAGCGTCGGCGGGCTGGCCGTCGCCTCGATGTTTGTCTTGAGCGACGTCACCAGCATCCAGTAGAAGGGGAAGACCGTCGCCACCGCGCCGACCAGCAGGAAGGCATGGCTTGCAATCGCCATGCGGCGAGATCCCGGCCTCGCCGAGGCGGCCTCACCGCGGGCCGCACGGGTCGCCAACGCTCCGGCCATGTCGCTCCCGCCATCGTCCGGGGCAGCCTCAGGTGGCCGCCCCGGGCATCAACGCCTCGGGCGAGGCAAATCGTACCCCCGGGTACGTGTCGCCTCGTGCCACGTCCCGTTCCCCATCCGGTTACGCACCCACCGGTACCGGCACGTCTCGTGCGCGATCAGTCGTAGTTGACCCGACGCCCCACGAGCGAGAAGTTCACCCACGTCAGCACGAGGATCATCGCCGTCAGGACGAACGCCATCGCCGACCCGTACCCCACCCGCGTCTGCTGGTAGAAGGTCTTGAAGATCAGCATCAGCACCGTGCGCGTCGTATCGATCGGCCCGCCACCGGTCATGACGTAAATCTGGTTGAACGCCTGCAGCGCCCCGATTGTCCCCGTGATCAGCAGGAAGAAGCTGGTCGGCGACAGCAGCGGCAACGTTACGTAGCGAAAGGTCTGCCACTCGCCGGCACCGTCGATGCGCGCCGCCTCGTACGTCTCCTTCGGGATGTTTCCGAGGCCGGCCAGGTAGATCACCACGTAGAACCCGAGGTAGTGCCAGACCGACATGACACAGATCGCCACGAGGGCAAGGCTTGGCCCGGCGAGCCACGCCGGCAGCGTGGTGTCGACCGCCTGCGCGATCATCTGGAAGACACCGTCGGGTTCGTCCAGCCACATCAGGGTCGGCAGACCAAGGGCCGCAAGGATCTCGTTCAGCAGACCGCCGTCACGCTTGTACAGCCATCGCCACACGAGCCCGGCCGCCACCGTGCTCGTGATGTACGGCAGGAAGTACGCCGTGCGGTACGCGCCGCGACCCCGCAACGGTTGGAACAGCAGGTACGCGATCAGCAGGCCAAGCCCCATCTCGGCCGGGATGGCCAGGATCACGTACCAGACCGAGATACCCAACGACGCCCAGAAGTCCTCGTTGGTGAGCAACCGCACATAATTCTGCAGCCCGACAAACTCCTCCTGCACAAGACCCCACTTGAAGAGGCTGATGTAGAAGGCGAACGCCGCCGGGAAGAAGTTGAACGCCGTGAGCAGGACAATCGCCGGCGCGAGGTACAGGTAGGCCACGCCGGATTCGCGCCACGATGGGCGCGACTGGGCACCCATGTTCGCCGGGACACCCCGGACAGTCGTCGGCGCGGTCACCATCGGCGTCTGCGTCCCTCGGCGGGCCATCATAGCAGCGGCGGCAGATCCGCCGAAGACGGGCGGCGCGCATCATTCGGCAACACCGCCGTCGGGAGCTCACCTGACCCCTCCATATAATCCGGTGTGGACACCCCTGACGAACATGCCCCGCGAGACATCATCGACGCCCACCCGCACCGCGAGGCAATCATCGTCCTCGACTACGGCTCGCAGTACTCGCGCCTGATCGTCCGCCGCGTCCGCGAGGCCCGGGTCTACGCCGAGGTCCTCCCGTGGGACGCCCCCGCCGACCGCGTCCGCGCCTTGGTGCCCCGCGCGATCATCCTCTCTGGCGGCCCAAACAGCGTCTACGACGACGGTGCCCCGACCCTTCCGGCGTACGTGCTTGAGCTTGGGATACCCGTCCTCGGCATCTGCTACGGCATGCAACTGCTCGCGCATCACCTTGGCGGGGAGGTTCGCCCCGTCGAACGCCGCGAGTTCGGCCACGCCACCGTCACCATCGACGAACCTGCCCATCCCGCTTTCGTTGGCCTCCCGGAGGCCCCCGTCGCGTGGATGAGTCACGGCGACCAAGTCGTTGCCATGCCTCCCGGATTCCGCGCCATCGCCAGTACCGGCACCTGCCCCATCGCCGCGATGGCCGGCGCCACTCCCGGCGGCCACGCCCCAATCATCGGCCTGCAGTTCCACCCAGAGGTCGCGCACACGCCGCAAGGCCTCGACCTGATCCGCAACGTTGTCACCGGCATCGCCGGATGTGACCCCACGTGGACCGCCGGCAGCTTCATCGATGAGGCCATCGAGACGATCCGCACGCAGG
>CAILQO010000516.1 GCA_903836285.1 uncultured Chloroflexota bacterium | reverse complement strand
CCAAGCACGAGCGCCCCGCCAACCAACGCTGTGCCGATGGTTCCGAGCGCGACTCGGATGACGCGGCGCCGGTACCCGACGTGGGCAAGGCGCCGTCCACCCGCGAAGCGCTGCCATCGGGGGGCAGCGACCGACGCAACGTCAAGCGCGGGGCCATCGTCGAGCGTGAGGGCCATGGTTCCTGTCGAAGTTTGAGCGCGGCTACGAGCGCGGCCGCGTTTGGGGCGCACTGCCCCGCCATAGTGGTGACGCGCGGCCGGCGCGAAAGTTGCGCGCCAGCCTTCGCTTCGCATTCGTCAGGCAGGAACGGGCGTGCCGTCAGCGTCCGGGTAGACGAACGCAAAGGTAAGGTCGTTGACATTCGTGTTGGTCGGGCCGGTCACGATCAAGTCGCCAGCGCGTGCCAACGCATCGTGCGAGTCATTTGCGCCCAGTGCCGCCCGCGGGTCAACCCCGGCTTCCCGCATCCGTCGGGCACTCCCGGAGTCGGCGAACCCGCCGGCTGCGTCGGTCGGTCCGTCGGAACCGTCGGTCGCGAGGGCGACAATTAGGACGTTTCGGACTGCCTCCATCGCCAAGCCGGCGGCGAGTGCCAGCTCCTGGTTACGCCCGCCGCGCCCAGCGCCCCGGACCGTGACCGTCGTCTCGCCACCGCACAGGACCATCGCCGGTGGCGCCAAGGGGCGACTCCGTCCTTCGACCTCGCGGGCGACCGCAACCACAAACTTCGCTGCCTCGCGCGCCTCACCTTCAAGGAACGAGGTGAGGTGGAGGGTCTGGAATCCGAGTTCGCGGGCGCGATTGATCGCCGCCTCCGCGGCAATCTCGTTGCTGCCGATCACCACGGTGCGCACGCCGTCGAATGTCGGGTCGCCGGGCTTCGGAGTCTCCGGTGCCGCGCCCCGGGCGCCAGCTCGCAGGCGCGCTTCGACCGACGACGGCACCTTCCCGACGAGGTCGAAGTCGGAGAGCACCTGCATCGCGTCGTTGAACGTCGTGTTGTCAGGGACAGTCGGGCCGGACGCGATGAAGTCAAGCGGGTTCCCAACGACGTCGGACAGCACGAGCGAGAGGACGGTCGCGGGGGAGGCGACCTGCGCGAGGCGCCCACCCTTGACCTGCTCCACGTGCTTGCGGATGGTGTTGATTCGGGTGATGTCGGCACCCGATCGCAGGAGCGCATCGGTGAGCGAGCGGTAGTCCGCCAACGTGATCCCATCTTCTGGGAGGATCATCAATGCCGATCCTCCACCGGAAATCAGGCAGATGACGAGATCATCACTCCCGGCGCCGCGCAGGAGTTCGACGATCTTTGCCGTGGCGTCAATCCCTGCTTGGTCCGGGACCGGATGTGCCGCCTCGTGAAGGGAGACCCGCGTCGTGTGGTCAAGGTGGCCGACCTTCACGATCACGTGTCCAGCGACGACGCGGCTGCCCAGCACCTCCTCGGTGGCGCGTGCCATTGGGGCACTCGCCTTTCCGGCCCCAACCACCAGGACCCGACGGTATTGCCTCAGGTTGTAGGTGTGGCCGCCGACCGTCAAGGTGTCACCGTCAAGGCGCATCACTCGCCGCACAGCTTCGGCCGGGTCGACCGCTGCGAGGGCGGCGCGCATCACCTCCCAGGCGTTCGCGCGGGCGTTGGCGAATGTCAGTGGCATCGGGCCGACACCGGCCATCGGTTTGGAGAGGTTTTCGGACATGGCGCCTACCGTAGCACTGCATGACGTCCGCGCTCTGCCGGCGTAGGGAAGCGGGCGGAGTGTCCGATGTATCCCTAGCGCGGCACCTCCGTAGGAGGTCGCAATCGCCCATCGCAACGAGGAAATGTCAGGGGCGCGTGAACGCGAACGGCTATGGAACCCAAGGGTAGGCGCTGCATACTCGGAGGACGAAGGCTGTTCCCACCCGTACTACCAAGGCGTTGCGCTTACGGCAGACGTGGGACGGACCTCCTGAGATGACGGATTCCACCTCGACCCCCATCGCCCCCCTGGTACACGGATCACCGTGCGGGGAGGGCAGCAAGTCCAGCCGACTGGGCGACGCGATTCCGTCTATCAGGCTACCCTCAATCCGACGTGGAACCGCAAGGTCCATCGTCGCGACCCGGGCCCACCCGGCCCCCAAACCTATCCCGCCCGACGCCGGTTCCGAGAGGGTGCCGGGGAAGGCAGCCCGACGGAGGCAACAATGGCTCGACCCGTCACCCTGTTCACTGGCCAATGGGCAGACCTGCCGCTTGAAGTTCTCGCTGAGAAGGCGAAGTCATTCGGGTACGACGGCCTGGAACTCGCCTGTTGGGGCGACCACATGGACATCGAGCGCGCGGCGCACGACACCGCGTACTGCGCGCACCAGCGGTCCGTCCTGGCGAAGCACGGGCTCGACTGCTGGGCAATCTCGGCCCACCTGCAGGGGCAGCTCGTCCTTGACGTCATCGATTCGCGCAACGCCGGGTTCGCGCCGAAGGAACTTCAGGGCGACCCCGATGCCGTGCGGGCGTGGGGCACCCGCCAGATGATGCTTGCACCCTTGGCGGCCAAGAACATGGGCGTCAAGGTGGTTAATGGGTTCACGGGTTCGAGCATCTGGCACCTGATCTTCCCGTTCCCGCCCCAGGATCCGGGAATGATCGAGGCGGGATACGAACTGTTCGCCGAACGGTGGACGCCGATCTTTGATGAGTTCCAGCGTCATGACGTCAAGTTCGCGCTCGAAGTGCACCCGACCGAGATCGCCTTCGATTACTACACCGCCGAACGGTCACTCAAGGCAGTCAACCACCATCCGGCCTATGGGTTCAACATGGACCCGAGCCACTTCATCCCGCAGGGCGTGGATCCGGCCATATTCGTGCGCGACTTCGCCGACCGGATCTTTCACATGCACGTGAAGGATGCGAAAAATCACCGGGACGGAAAGGCGGGAAGCTATGGCAGCTACCTCGCGTTTGGTGATCACCGGCGCGGATGGGATTTCCGCTCGCCTGGCCATGGCGAGGTGGATTTCGGCAGCCTGATCCGCGCACTGAATGACATCGGGTACGAGGGCCCGCTGTCGGTGGAGTGGGAGGACGCCGGAATGGATCGCGAGCATGGCGCCCGCGAGGCTGCCGAGTTCTGCCGCAAGATCGACTTCCGGCCGTCGAACCGTGCGTTCGATGCCGCATTCAATAAGTAAACGGGCCACGCGACCAGGGGCCTTTGTCCTCCGCGTACGGCACGAAGTGCGCAAGATCGATCCCCCGAGCCTGCGAGGGGGCGCGTTAATGAGCCGAAGGCCCGCCTGACCCGGGAGTTCCCCCCTGCCCCTCCCCCGTTTCGGCGGGCGAGGGGTGCCATGGCCCCTCCCCCGCTTCAGCGGGAGAGGGGGGAGAGTCACGATGAGCGAACAGGTCGGCTTCCTGACGATGGGTGCAGCGGCTGAGGCTGATGGGCCCGTCCCGACAATCGGCATTGGGATGCTCGGATACGCCTTCATGGGCAAGGCTCACTCGAACGCGTTCCGCACGATCCCGTACATGATTCGCCCGTTGGCGGCGATGCCGCGCATGGTCGCCTTGTGCGGGCGGAACCGGGAGGCAGTGACTGCGGCAGCAACGCGGTTCGGGTACGAAAAGGTGTACCTGGACTGGCGCGAGATGCTGAAGGACGACTCGATCCAGTTGTTCGACAATGGTGGGCCGAACAACGTCCATGCGGAGCCAACGATCGCAGCAGCGGAGGCTGGCAAGCACGTCCTGTGCGAGAAGCCCCTCGGCCGGTCTGCCCACGAATCGAAGCTCATGCTTGATGCGGTTCGCAAAGCCGGTGTCAAGCACATGTGTGCGTTCAACTACCGGTTCGTGCCCGCGGTTCGGCAGGCGAAGGCCCTGCTCGAGCGTGGTGCGCTCGGGCGAATCTTCCACTTCCGCGCGCGCTACCTTCAGGAGTGGGGAAATAGTGCTGAGGTGGCGCAGTGGCGGTACCACGCCGATACCGCCGGAAGCGGCGCGCTTGGCGACCTCGGCGCGCACATCATCGACCTTGCCAGGTTCTTGATCGGCGAACCGACCGAGGTGGCGGCGCTGACGGCCACATTCATCACTGAGCGGGATGACCCGGGCGGCGCCGGACGGAAGCATGTGGACGTCGACGATGCCTTCGAGGCAGTCGTGAAGTTCGCGAATGGGGCGGTCGGAACACTTGAGGCGACCCGATTCGCGCCGGGCCGGAAGAACCACAACTGCTTTGAGATCAATGGCGAGCTCGGCTCAATCTCGTTTGACCTTGAGGACATGAACCACCTGCAGGTTCATCTGCCGGGTCTCGACGACAAGGACGTGCAGGGCTTCCGCAACGTGCTCGTGTCCGAGAGCCATCACCCGTTCTGGCAGCATTGGTGGCCGCAGGGGCACATCATCGGGTGGGAGCACACCTTTGTGCACGAGGTGAACCACCTGCTGGAGTCGATCGTCGGGATTCACGACGTCGCGCCATACGGTGCGGACTTCGTGGATGGGTACCGGAACGCGGTGATCTGCGATGCGATCGTGGAGTCGGCACGTGAAGGGCGCCGGGTCGTTATCCGTTACGACGACTGAAGCGGACGGGTGAAGGTGACCCTCGCCGCCCCCACCCGTTCATGCAGGGCAGCGAGCTAGCCCTCTTGGCCGCCGTCAACCCCAGTCGCGTGGCTCGTACGCAGCTTCTCTCGCTGCGTGCGCGCGGTACGCAGGACGTCGGCGAAGAGCGTGCGGGCCTCTGGCGAGAACTCCTCGCCGGCGAGACGGATTTCCAGGGTCGCCAACGCTTGGGCGTCGTGGATGAGGGTCGCGATCCGGCCGACGAGGTAACCGGCGAACCTGGCGTGGACGCGCCACGCCAGGGGCGTCGGTCGATCTTCATCCAGGAGCACGACCCAGTCCTTGGTGACGCCGCCTTGCTGGCGTATGAGCGGCGCGGGTAGTCGAGAGATTCGCATCGGTTCGTCCCTGTCTCCGGGGGCAGAAACGGGGCGGATGCAGTGGTGACGCAAGGCGTGACGGAATCCCGTCCAACGCTCGTCGCGCCTCAGGCGGGCTGCGCCAATCCGGGGACTAGTGGACGGCCATGCCTCCAGAAAGCCCGCGCCGGCCGCAATCAGACGCAAGGATGCTTACGGGACGGCCTGCCACGTGACGTTTCTCGCCTGTTGCGTCAGGATGCCGGTGGCATCGATGAGGAACCAGCGGATGGACCAAATGCCGTTGCGGACCTGCATCACCAACGCAACAAGGGGCGTGAGCTCGAGCGTGCTGTTGGGACTCAGAGCTAGCGGTCGGGTTCGCCAGCCATCGACCAAAAGGAAGATGCGGCCGCGCGAGTCGGTTCGCCAACCGGGGGTGACCAATCGGGCGTCGGTCATCACGTTTGACAGGAACGACCTGGTCTCCGGGATCGGATACCCGCTGTCGGGGATGCCGCCGCTATATGGGCCGACGACCAGGCCATCGGGGTCGACCATCCCGGTCAGGGTGACGATGTCGTGAGCGATGAGAGCGGTTCGCACCCGTCGGAGCGCCTCGGCCATGCCTGCGTCGAGGGGCGTCGCGTTCGGTGCTGGGGTCGCGAGCGTGATCACCGGGCTGGCGGGCCGGTCCGGGATCATGCTGTGTTCCCATAGCGTCAAGCCGCCGAGTGCGGACACAACTCCGCCAAGGATGATCGAACGGCGCCAGAACGCGATTGCCGTAACTGGCGGCTCCAGACGCGGTGGCATGAGGCCCGGCATCTCGGAAAGCGGCAGGAGCGAATCGTCGGCCATAGCGGGGTCTGGCGTCGCTCCATCGCCCATGTGGTCCGAGGCGTCGCCGGGACTGCCCTCCAACTTGGTCAAGGAGCCATCCGGTCGGTGGCGTTCGACACGATCGAGGTCGGCGAAGGCGGAAGGCTCATGGGCGGCAACAACGTTTGGTCGCCCGTCGAGCTGCGACTGGGTGCTGACCGGCAATAGGCCGTACGGCGACACGCCGTCACCGCCATTCGGTTCGTGCGTCCGGCCAGTTGCGGTCGGCACCGACACATCGGTGTCGCGCCCGTCGGAATCGATGTGTGCGTGCAGCTGGACTCGGGCGCGCGGTAAATCCGTACGTGCACCTTCTGCTGGACCGGGTAGCTCAGGGCGTGGGGTCGTGTCCTTCACCGCTCCCAAGGACGGCGCGATTTCGGCTGAGGCATCAACGTCGTGTGACGGCTCCGACTCACCTGAACGCTGCGTCGGTGCCGGACTCGTGGGCGTGCCCTCGTCGGCAGCGGTGCATTCCATAGTGTCGGGTTCCGTGCAGTCCCGTCGCTGCGGGACCGAAAAAGATGGTGCCACATTCAGGGCCTGCGTCTGCCCTGCCGCACGAGTTCGGCGCGGGGCGTTCCAACGGCGTGGACGAGCGCAGTGCTTACGGAACGTTGCACGTCGTCGCGACCCCGATCGGCAACCTCGGGGATATCACTCTCAGGGCGGTGAAGGTGTTGGGCTCGGTCCGCCTCGTCGCCGCCGAGGACACCCGGCACACTGGGCGCCTGCTAGCCCACCTTGGGATACGGGTGCCACTCCTGAGCTTCCATGAGCACAATCGCGCGGGGCGCATCCCACGGATCCTTGAGGCCCTTGCCCACGGCGACGTCGCACTCGTAACTGATGCAGGTACCCCCGCGGTCTCTGATCCCGGACCGGACTTGGTCGCGGCGGCGCGCGCGGCCGGCTACACGGTGGTCGCAGTCCCGGGTGCATCGGCTGTTGCGGCGTCGCTCATGGTCGCAGGCATCACCAGCGACGTGGCGCACTTCCTGGGTTTCCTGCCACGTCGGGCGAGCGAACGGCGGCGCGTACTTGCGGTGGCGGCGACGTGGCCCGGAGCTCTGGTCTTCTTCGAGGCGCCGCACCGGATCGCCGAAGCGCTGAAAGACGCATCCGAGGTGCTGGGCAACCGCGAAGTGTCGGTGTGCAACGACTTGACCAAGCGGCATGAGCGCGTATGGCATGCCCCACTTGAAGAAGTCGTGGCGGAGTTCCGGAGCGACGTGCCACGCGGCGAGTTCACCGTGGTTGTCGCGCCCGGATCGGCTGGTTCGCGCGAAGCGGGCGCGACACCGATGCCCGACCCGACGTCACTCGTTACGCGCTACGAGGCGTTGGTAGTGACGCTGGGGGATCGGAAGAAAGCCATCCGTCAGCTGGCTCAGGAGACCGGCCAGCCGCGGAAGGAGATCTACGCAGTGATCGTCAGTCAGGCTCGCGAAGACACCTCGCTCTGAACGATCGAGGCTCGGCCGGACGTACCGGGACGAGCTTGCATGCGATTGCGCTGGGGCTAAGCCGTGGCGCGTGCGCGCCCGCCCCGGCGTCGACCACGACTCGGACCGTCGACGGCAGTTTCGGGCGCAGTCGCGGCGTCAGGGTCATTCGGACTGGCGATTGGCCCGTCGATGATGGTCGGTGGCT
>CAILQO010000515.1 GCA_903836285.1 uncultured Chloroflexota bacterium | reverse complement strand
GACGAGTGCGTTCGGTCCTTCCATCAGATCGCGAGGGGCATCGCTCGCGATGGCTCGGTGGTCGACGTGCCGATTGTCGAGGTGCTCGCCGAACGTGCGGTCGCGGCGGTGTCCTTGGCTTTGACGTGGCGGGCATTGGTCGGTGGTGCCGATGTACCGCCGCCGCCCGATCCCGTCGTTCTGCGCGAGGTTCGACGCGTCGTCGATGGCGAGCACTAGGGCGCCGCTCCAGCGCGGGGAATCCGTGCGGTGCTCCGGGTGCGGTCGAGTGCTCGGCGCCGTCGTCGGGGGACGGCTGATCGTGCGCCACAAGCGGCGGGAACTCGTGATTGAACGTCCGGTCGTCGGACGGATCACGTGTGAGGTGTGCGGCTCGGTTACTCGAGTACGCGAGACGAAGGACTAGGAGAGGCAACAACAAGGAAGCCGCCGGTATCGCGCGCTAACGCACCGGCGGCTTGAGGGCTACGTAGATGCTAGCGGCTTATGGCGGGTTGCGCCGCCCGTGGCTGGAACTTGGCATGCCGGAAGCGATGGTGGCGAGCGTCGCAGTCGCCGCGGCTGACTTGACGTTGACGCGGGACGAACTCGCACACGCCGCGTACCGGGTCGGTGTTCGGTACGTACGGGTGGCGACGCTTGATTGGGTCGATGTTTGTACGTACGGCGAGGTTTGGGACTGCATCCGGCGGGAGGCGCATGCCTGGGCGAACGGCACGGTGCATCTCGGCGCTGATGTCGGGTTGGTGCCGCTGACGAGGCGGGGTCGGGCCGTGGTGCGCCGCCTGGCGGCTTCGTACGGATGCACGGCGCGGGCGCTGTGGTTTGCCATCGTGCACGCCTACGTCGCACGGCTTGCGTGGTGGCTCGCGCTGTCGGCCGTGCCGTTGGGAGGTGTCGACGATGCCTCCGGCTAGTGCACCTTTGCCTCGGATTCGCTTGGCACGTACCCCGTCGGCATCCGAACTCGACGAGGCGGCGCCGTCGTTGCCGGGTGGTATTGCGGAACTCGGGGCGCTTCGACAGTGGGGGCTTGCCGATGCGTCGAAGGTGGCAGTGCGCTTCGATGGGCGCCGTCCGTGGGGTACCGATGTTCGGGGTGATGTCGGCGACGTTCTCGCGGCGGTAAAGGCTGGCGAGGCGCCGCCGCGGAACGTGCTCGGGACATATGACGAGGCGCGCGCCGCGTTGCTACGTCTCCGTGGGCGTCCGGTCCCTCTGAAGGATTGGACGACGCGCGAACGAACCGACGGTCCCATCGTCGATGGGCTATCGCTTCGTTTCCTTCCGGTCGCTGGCCGTCGGCTTGTCGGCGTCGACTTCGACGGGGTGATTGATGAGCGGGGCCGGTTGCATCGCGCGTGCCGTTGGCTGCTCGATGAGTTGGCTACCTTCGTCGAAGTCTCGGTCAGCGGGCGCGGATTGCACGCGTACGTCTGGGTCGACGATCTCGACGAGGCGCTCCCTGACGCGTCCACGGCGTACGCGTTGGGCGAGGGTTACGGGCACTTTGTCCCGTACCCCACGAAGCCGCCGTCCGTAGCGATCTACGACGGCCGCTCGTGGCGGCATTTTCGGTGGTCGGGCGTGGGCTACTCCCGGTGGGCAGCGTTGCCGGTAGCGAATGCGACGAGCGTCGTGAACCGATGGCTACGCGACATTGCCATGTGTCGCGAGGTGGACGCGTGGAATAAGGCACGCGAGGTACCCCAGACGGTCGCGCCAGCGCGGCGATCGGGGATCGCGGCTCGGGTGGATTGGCAATCGTCGCTGACGGTTGGCGAGGTCGTGCGGTCCTTGGGTGGCCATGCACGCGGGGCTTCGGGCCGCTTCGAGGCGGTTTGTCCCCGTTGCCGGAATGCCGGGCGCGTGTCGCGTGATGCGAAGGGCAACGTGGTGCCGCTACGGCCGTCGTTGGTTATCTGGAACGACGGCGGCCGGGTGTGCGTCCATTGCTTCGCTTGCGCCGCGTCTGGGTTAGGGCGCGAGGCTTGGGAAGCGGTCGGTGACGCGGTGCTCCGGATTGGCGGTGCCGCGTGATGGCTGGGCTTGCTACGGCTTCTGCGGTTACTGAAGACGGGCTAGTGCAACTTGTGCGCCTGGCGGACATCCGCCGCCGTCCGATCTCGTGGTTGTGGCCGGGGCGAATCCCGCGAGGGTCGGTCACGGTGCTAGATGGTGATCCCGGCGCGGGGAAGACGATGATCGCGGCCGATCTGGCCGTACGTGTGGCCGGTGGCTTCGAGATGCCGGATGGGTCACGTTCGGAGTTCGCTGGGCGAGGCGCGCCGGTGCTCTTCATCGAACTCGATATCCCCGCCGACGCGTTGGCGCCGCGCATCGATGCGGCTGGTGGCGATCGGCGCGGGAACGTCTTCGTGTGGCCGGATGGCTTGTCGTGCGTGATGCCAACGCACGCCGCGCGGGTGACGGCGGCGGTGCTCGGTATCGGTGCTCGGCTGGTCATCGTGGACACGTTGGTTCGCACCTTCGATGATCAGCTGAAACTCGAGGCGTACCAAGACGCAACGTCGGTGATTGGCGCGTGGGACGAGGTCGCGCGCGTCACTGGGTCCGCGGTCCTACTCCTGAACCATCGAACGAAGGTGAGCGGCGGCGACGCGATGTCGAAGGGCTACGGCTCGAAGGGCGGCGTGGCGGGGGTGGCGCGGTCGATGATCGGGGCCAGTCGCGACTACGGCGCGACAGAGGGTCAGCATCGCTACTACATCGAATCGTCTAAGGCGACGTATTCGGCGTTGGCTGATCGGTTGGCGTACCGGATCGTGGCGGCTTCAGTCACGGGCACGGATGACGAGGGGCGGCCGTGTGAACTCGTGACGGCGCGCGTCGATTGGTTGCCGAACGTGCGTCCGGTGTCGGCATCCGGGGCGAAAGCGGCCGAACGCGATGCACGCCGAAACGATGAGCGGGAGATTGCGCGGTCGGTTATCGGTGACGGCTTCGAGGGCACGGCGGGCGAACTCGACGAGGCGCTGAAGGCGGCCGGTGTGTCCGTTGGCCGGGCGGCAATCGTGCGACGCGAGGTGACGATCTCCGAGCGTGTTGCCGGTGCGCGAAACGCTCGGCGTTGGGTCATGCGGGCCGGGGTTCAGACGGTCGGTGTTCGGGTCGGCGATGACGAGGCGGACGGCTTCGATTTGCCGGCGATGTTTGACGACGGAACCGCCGACAACGTGACGCGCGGGCCGTGGGTCGGATGATGACGATGACATCGATGAGATGCACCTACTAAGGGTAGGTGTGCCTCATTCATGTCATCGCGAACGCGCGTGATGACATCGATGAGCAAACAGCGCGTAGGGGATGGGTCATCTCATCGATGTCATCGCGTGGGACGGCGGACGTGTCAAGCGTCTACGCGGCAGGAACGGAGGGCTTGGAATGGTTGACATAACGAAGGGTCGACGGACGGTGACGGTGTCGCCGCGTGTGGGCGTACCACGCGAGGCGCGCCGCGTACGTGGGTCGATTGCACTACCACGTGCCGTCTGGGAGGACGTGAACGCCGCCGCCGCTTTGCATGGCGTGTCGCGTTCGCAAGTCATCGCGGGTGCGCTGATGTCCGCGGGGTTCGACGGGCCGGGGGTGGCGAGCATGGTCGAACGCATCGAGGCGCGGTCGGCGGGCAGGGAGGCCGGGCGGGCCGATTGACGGTTTTGCACAGGCGGGGGTAGGGCCGGGTCGATATCTACGAAGGCGGCGACATACCCTCGCGCCTACCCTCGCGTGTTCGTGCGGGTACCAGTGGCAAGCGACGGCCCAACGGCGGGCCTAGGGGCTTCTTTGGAAGGTCAAGACGGGCCGACAGTGCGGTCGGCG
>CAILQO010000514.1 GCA_903836285.1 uncultured Chloroflexota bacterium | reverse complement strand
TGGCAATGCCAATGCGCGCCTGCTTCTCTGGGCGTTCGGGGGCAAGGAGTTCAACCCGGACGGCTCGCTCGCCCTCGACGGCAAGGAGACGCTGGCGGCGCTTGAGTTCGCCATCGAACTGCACAACAAGGCGAATGACCCGGGAGGCGTCGGCTACAACGATGCCTCGAACAACCAAGGCTTCCTGGCCAGCAAGATTTCGATGGCGCTCAACGTCAATACGATCTACCTCCCGGCGACGAAGAACAACCCGGACATCGCCGCCGGCATGAACCACGCGCTGCCGCCGAAGGGTCCAGGCGGGCGGTTCGGTTATGGGCAGCTGCCGTTCTGGGGGATCTTCAACCACACCAAGGGGGCGGACCTTGACGCCGCGAAGGACTTGCTCAAGCAGTTCTTTTCGATGAAGAACTACGGCAAGTTCATCCAGACGGGGCAGGGGTACATCCTGCCGCTCCTCCCGGCGTACGAGAAGGAGGCGGTCTGGCCGACTGACCCGAAGCTCGCGATCGCGAAGGAGATGTTCAAGACGGCGCTCCCGGCTGGCCACGCGCTGAAGTTCCAGACCAAGCTCTCGTCACTGATCCAGGACCGCGTGATCCTCGGCAAGCTCTTCTCGCGTGCCGCGTCGACCGGGAACGCGAAGCAGGCCCTGGCGGACACCATGAAGGAGATCGACGACCTCAAGAAGCTGTCCTGATCGTGGCCACTCACCCCTCTCCCGTCAAACCGGGGGAGGGGTAGGGGGTGGGGGTCGGTCCTCACGCGCGCCACGTCACGGGGGAGACCAAGGGGCAGCCCAGCCCGCGGACCAGGACTCCCTACGCGCTGCCACAGTGGGAGGGGTTTTCCGACGCATGACATCCCCGTCGCTTGCACGTTCGGCGCGCGCTGACCGTCAACCATCGTGGCGCGAACCCGGGAGGACTGTCACGCGCCTCTTGCATCACGATTCCACGCTCGGGCCGATCCTGCTCGCGCCCGGCTTCGTGCTCCTTGCGGTGCTGATGGCCTATCCGTTCGTGTATGCAGTCTTCCTGAGCTTCACGGGGAAGCGAATCGGCGGGCCTGCGAACTTTGTCGGGTTCGAGAATTACGAGAAGCTCACCCAGACGGCCCTCTTCTCGAAGACGGTGTGGAACTCGATCTACTACACGGTCGTGGCACTCGTGTTCAAGTTTGTGGGGGGGCTTGCACTGGCGTCGATGCTGAACCGTCCGTTCATTGGCCAGCGGCTGGCGAAGGCGCTGCTCCTGCTGCCGTGGATCATCCCGACCGTGTTCAGCACGCTGATCTGGTGGTGGCTGTT
Source organism: uncultured Chloroflexota bacterium (assembly GCA_903836285.1). Taxonomy (GTDB): domain Bacteria; phylum Chloroflexota; class UBA11872; order UBA12225; family UBA12225; genus CAILQO01. The sequence continues at coordinate 515 of CAILQO010000514.1, read as the reverse complement.
TGACCCCGCCTTCAGCATCATCAACGAGGTGCTGCACAAGCAGTGGGGACTGATTGCGAAGCCGATCCCGTTCCTGACCGACGGCGCGACGGCAATGGCGGCTCTGATCACGGTCAACGTCTGGCGCGGGGTGCCGTTCTTTGGCATCAGCTTCCTCGCCGCGATGCAGGCCGTCCCCGACGAACTGCTCGAGGCCGCGCGGGTGGACGGGGCATCGCGGTGGCGCTCGTTCTGGAGCATCACCTTCCCGATGATCATGCCGGTCGTGTCGGTCGTCTGCCTGATCTCCACGATCGGGACGCTCGGCGACTTTGACCTGCCGTACCTGTTGACGAAGGGCGGCCCGAACGACGCGACGACCATGTTTGCGGTGACGGCGTACACCCTGTCGCTCTCGTCCGGCCTCATCGGGATGGGCGCGGCGGTGTCGATGACGATGTTCCCGCTGCTCGTCATCCTCGTCATCGGGTCGCTCCTGCTCGTGCGCCGGCAGCAGGGGGTGGCGTGATGGGCAG
>CAILQO010000513.1 GCA_903836285.1 uncultured Chloroflexota bacterium | reverse complement strand
TTGCGACCGGCATACGTGGCGAACTTCGTGCCAGGCCTTCGCATCTGGTCGGGACCGTACGAGGGGGCGAAGGACTTCGGCCCGGCGGGTCCGTTGCTGACGACCTACACGGTAGTGGCACCACAGGTTGGTGACCGCATTTACGTGCTGAACGAGGCGACGAAAAACTTTGGGTGGATCGACGCGTCGGGCGTGGCCCCGACCGGTCCACCAGAGTAGAGCGGAGCGACGCCCTAGGCGCGGTACGCGGAAGTCGGGAGCGTTGTGACGAATGGCTGCCGAGTTGCGCGTGCCGATCCCAGTCGCCGCTGAGTTGATCGCATCGATCGACCAATTCGATCCTGATCGCGAAGCGTTTGTTGCCGGCGCGATAAGGAACGAACTCGCTCGAAGAGGGCGCGGCGCTCAGGTTGTGGCTCACCCAGAGACACTCGAGCTTGCCGAGGTGGGCTTTGATGAATGGGCTGCCCTCGCCGACGAAAGCGATGCGGCACTCATTGACCCTTCGTCGGTCGTTTCGCTCCACTGGGATGCACATGCCGGTTGGGTGCGGGACGACGAGTGAACGTCACGCGCGGTGACGTCGTCGTCATTGACTTGGCGCCAGCTCTTGGACACGAACAACGGGGGCGTCCGCCCTTGGTTTGTCGTGGGTGACTCTCTCCTTATCGAGTGGCAGCGTTTCCCGCTCATCGCTGTCATCCCACTCACCAGTACGCCGATGTCGGGTTGGCTCTATCCCAGATGCACGTGAGAGTCGACTGGCCTCCGGCTTCCATCGGTTGCGTTGGTCGACCAAGTACGGTCGGTAGGTCGGCGACGAATGCGAGGTGTCGCTGGGCACGTGTCGGATAGCGAACTCAGGCAGATTGACGAGGCGCTCCGGCTTTACCTTGGGCTGTCACCAACTCGATGACGCTGCAGAAACCGGTGGCGAGTGCGGGTTCCGCCGCCGACGAGATCGACCGCTTGGAAGACATTCTCAGCGTAAGGCTGGTTTGGATAGGGGTTCGCACGATCAGGTCGGTTCTTGACGCACCCATTGAGTGTCCCTACCTTTCGCACTGAAGGCGTGGGAATGCGTTCTCCGGTCTTCAGTCAAAGGGGAGTCTCGACGTGGGCAACGTTCAAATACGTGGTGGACTAACTCGCCGCGGATGGCAAGCCGGACTGGTCGCAGGATTTGGGGCGATACTCGTAGCGTGCGGTGGCGACGCGGCCCCGGCGGCGGCTCCGACCGCGGCGAAGGCACCGGCACCCGAACCCACCAAGGCGCCTGCCCCGACGGCCGCAGCGGCGGCGCCCGCACCAACGACCGCCCCGGCGGCGGCCAAGGCACCGGTGGAGATCACGTACCAGACCTTCTTCCCGCAGCAGCGCCTCGACTTGCTTGCAGGAAGCTTCAAGATTTTTGCCGACAAGAACCCGGGCATCAAGGCGAATGTCGTCTTCGATGCCGACCATCGGGCGAAACTGGCGACACAGATGGCTGCAGACAGTGCGCCAGACTGCTTTATCCACGACGTGTGGAGTGCAGCGAAGTACTACGAAGCGAACGGCATCCTTGACCTGACCTCACGCCTCGCGGCCGACAAGATCGACTTGGCCCGCGACTACTCACTGATTGGCATAGAACAGTGGTGTGGGAAAGCATATGCCGTGCCGTTCTACGTCACGTCGATGTTGCTCGCATATAACAAAGATTTACTGAAGAAGTTTGGCGCACCCGATCCGTGGGAAAAATGGAACGGGCAGTGGACGTGGGACGACTTCGTATCGGTGGCCAAGCAGGTCACCAAGGCGCCGGGGGCCGATAGCCCAACGGGGACGTGGGGCCTCGTGATGGACGGCAACGGCATCGACAATATCGACCGGAACTACCAGGTCTGGATGACCTCGAACGGGGGCGAGACCTACGACGTCCCGAACATGAAGTACACCCTCGACGATCCCAAGTCCGTCGCAGCAATGGAGTTCCTCGTCAAGCTCATCAATGACCAGAAGGTCATGGCCGGCCCGGATGACTGGAAGAAGTTGACGGACACCCTTGGCACCGCCGATCCGTTTGCTGCGGGGGCAGTTGCGTTCCGGCAAGAGTCGACCGGGCGGCTGTCGGTCTACGCGCAACAGGTTGCCGGCAAGTTTGAGTGGGACGTTGTGCCATTCCCCGCAGGGCCTGGCGCAAAGTTCATCGGGCATTCAGACGCCGACGTGACGAACGTGGCGGCGAAGGGCAAGAACCTCGACGCAGCGTATGCGTTTGCGAAATTCCTCGGCGGTGAGGAGACCCAAGGCGCGCTTGCGCAGAACAAGCTCCTGATCCCTGCCCTCAAGAAGGCGGCAGACGACAAGGGAACGTTCCTCAAGTCTCCGCCAGCGCACATGCAGGCCTTTGTGGAACCGCTGCGCTCTGGCCAGTTCAGGACGAGCTTCTACCATTACAACGGCCTCGAGGCGCTGCGCCTGCAGAACGAGCAACTCAAGCGCGCCGTCATGAAGGAAGTGACCGTCAAGGACGCGATGGTTGAGGCCAACCGGGCCGCGAACGCGCAAGTCAAGTATGGGTCGTGCCGCCAGACGGTGACGTGGAAGGCGCGCGCGTAAGCCCTCCATCGATCTCGTACCTGCCCCCGACTTGGATCGCAACCCGCGAGTCTTCGGTTGGGGGCGTGGCGTCGCCCGGGTATCGTCGCGCGGACCGGGCGTGCCCCGGTGAGTGAGGGAGCGATGCGATGCGGATTGAGGCTGTCGAGTCACACGCCGTCGGTGGCACACAGGTTGTCAAGATCGTCACCGATACGGGCATCACTGGGTGGGGCCAGACCGCGTGTTGGGCGTACCCCGAGGCGGTGGACGCCGTCGTGCAGAAGTTTGCGACGTATCTGGTTGGGCAGGACCCACGCCGGATCGAACACCACTGGAATTACCTCTACCGAATGGGGCCGTTCCGCGGGTCGGTCCTCTCCGGGGCGGTCAGCGCGGTCGACCTTGCCCTCTGGGACATCAAGGGCAAGCACCTTGGCGTCCCGGTGTGGGAGTTGCTTGGCGGGAAGTCGCGCGACAAGGTGCGCCTGTACTTGCTTATGGGTGGCGACACCCCGGAGTCTGCAGCAACGAACGCCCACGCGGCGGTCGATGATGGTTTTACGGCGATCAAGTTCGACCCGATCCCACACGGCTACGGCGACATGACGCTGCACGCCCTCGTCGCGGGGGTCGAGGCCAACGTGGAGGCGGCCCGCGATGCCGTCGGTGGGCGCGCCGACATCATCCTCGAACTGCATCGCAAGCTGACGCCCCTGCAAGCCATCCCGGTGGCCGAAGCGGTGCGACGCTTCCAGCCACTCTTCATTGAGGACCCCATCCAGATCGACAGCATCCAGTCCCAGGGCGAGATCTCCAAGCGGATCAACGCACCCTTTGCGAACGGCGAACGCCTCCACACGATTTGGGAGTTCCGCGAGTTGCTTGTCGCCGGTGGGACGCAGTTCGTGCGCCCGGATGTCGGCCTCGCTGGGGGCCTGACGCACGTGAAGAAGATCGCCGCGATCGCGGAGTCGTTCCACGCCGCCGTCGTGACCCACAACTTCCTGACGCCGTTGTTGACCGCCGCGTCGATTCACCTCGATGTGTCGATCCCCAACTTCGTGGCGCAGGAGTACTCCAAGGGTGACGAGGGGCCGATGGCGAGGGCCTATCCGGGGACGCTCAAGCGCGACGGTGGCTACATCCACGCGCCAGAGGCGCCGGGCCTCGGCGTCAAGGTTGACCTCGCGATCTTGCCGGAGGTTGGGCGCACGCTGCTGAACCCGTTGCGCAACCCACTTCGGTATGACGGGTCGGTCCTCTACGCCGTCTAGCTGCCGGGGGCCGTCACGACGAGACTCGACCGTGACGGCCCCGGTGCGATTACCGCCGGGTGCGGGTGCGCACCAACAGGCGGTACGCCGCGCGATACGGCGGGCGCGCCGCGCCAAGCAAGTCGCGCGACATCTGGGTGTAGATGGCTTTGCGATGGCTGAACTCAAGGAAGCCGTCGTGACCGTGGTAGGACCCCATCCCAGATGGGCCGACACCGCCAAACGGTAGGTCTTCTTGCGCCACGTGGAAGATCACGTCGTTGACCGCGGCCCCGCCGGAGGTCGTGCGCGACAAGATCGTGTCGCGCTCCTTTGCGTCCTCGCCGAAGTAGTAGAGGCTCAGCGGGCGTGGACGGGCATTGATGAAGTCGATTGCTTCAGACGTTGTGGTGTAGGGCTTGATGGGAAGGATCGGGCCGAAGATCTCGTCTTGCATGAGCGACAGGTCGTCGGCCGGGTCGATCACAAGGTGCGGGGCGACCTTGTGGTGGGGTTGCCGACTGAAATCCTCATTGGCTGGGTTGATGCTGATGACGTTGGCCCCGCGGGACCGTGCCTCGTCGAGGTAGCGCGTGATCCGGTCGTAATGCCGGCGGTTGATGATCGAGGTGTAGTCGGGGTTTGAGACGAGGCCACTTGGGTACATCGTCTCGACGGCATGACGGGCGGAGGCGACGAACCCGGGCACCATCTCGAGGGGGACAAAGGCGTAGTCTGGGGCGATACAGATCTGACCGGCGTTCATCGTCTTGCCGGCCATGATCCGCGTGGCGGCGAGTGACAGGTCGGCCGACCGCCCGACGATCACCGGGCTTTTCCCGCCCAACTCGAGGGTGACCGGCACGAGGTTCTCGGCGGCGGCGCGCATGACGTGGCGGGCCACAGAGGTTGCACCGGTGAACAGCAGGTGATCGAAGGGTAGGGCCGTGAAGGCGGCGCCGACCTCCGGCCCACCGGTCACCACGACCACCTCATCGGCGCTGAAGTACTCGCCGATGAGGCGCTTCATCAGTGTGGAGGTCGCCTCGGTGAACTCCGAGGGCTTGATCATGCACCGGTTCCCGGCGGCAAGGACGCCGGCGAGTGGGGCGAAGGTCAGGTTGACGGGGAAGTTCCACGGGCTGAGGATGCCGACGACACCCTTCGGCTGAAACTGCACCTCCGCGCGGGCGCCGAAGAGGCCGAACGGGAACTCGACGGCGCGTCGCTGTGGGCGCATCCACTTGGCGACGCGCGCCTTGGCGAACTTCAGGGCACCGATGCCGCTCGCGATGTCGGTGAGGTCCGACAGGTCGCGCGACCGGTGGCCGAAGTCGGCGGACATGGCGTCGTTCAGGGCGTGACGGTGCGTCACGAGCAGGTCGATCGCGCGGTCGAGGCGGTCGATACGCGTCGCGAGGGTTGGGGAGCCGTCGCGCAGGAACGCGGCCCTTTGGGCATCCAGGTGCCCCCGGATGTCGGTCGCCCTTGCCATTTCCAAGACCATCGCACGGCCTCCCTCACGCCGGAATCGTGGCGCATCGCTTGTGGCTAGCGTATCGAAGGTGACTTGGTGGTGATGGGGTGCAATCGACCGTCAGGCGGTAGATGTCACCCCCTTGAAGCGGTGCGCGCCGATGCAACACGGTGGGGGCGGCGCCTATACTGATTTTGGTCGCGTGCGAACGGTGCGGGCTGTTGCCGTAACGGCGCCCCTGGCTCGCGACGATTGAGGTACCGGTGAACGGGTTTTGGCTTGGCGTCGCCGCCTCGGTGACCGCGCAATACCTCGCCCCGGCGATCACGAGGTTGGCCCGGCCGGTCGCCCTTGAGCTCGTCCGGCAGGCACTCGTCCTTGGGCGCGGCGCGGGTGTGCGCGGCGCCGAGCTTCAGGAAGACCTCGAAGACCTTGTTGCTGAGGCCCGCCATGGGCTTGGGCACGACGTGACGCCCGCCGCCACGGGTGGGGAGGCCGACGAATGACCGCGCCGATGCCTGCCCCCGCCCCGACAGTGCTTGGGTCGATTGCGAACGCCGCGACAGGGACTGACCAAGGTTGGCGTGCGACTGCGACGCGCTTCGCGATCGGCGTGGCCGTTGGCTTGGTCGCCCATGCGTTCGTCGGCACATTGCGTTGGTTGCGCGCCCCTGGGTTGCCATCGGCGCCACGGTCGTAGCGTCGCACCCGCGCCAGCGAGGCTTCATCTGATGCGAGGCGCGACGGCGACCCACGGTGTGTCTTCCCGGGTAGAGGTTGCCTGCCGGGTAGAGGCTGCCTCGTTCCTGCCCCGTCGGGTGCGCCTCGACCTGCGGGCGGCGCTAGAAGGCCGAA
>CAILQO010000512.1 GCA_903836285.1 uncultured Chloroflexota bacterium | reverse complement strand
GCCCGTTCGTCCGCGTCGCCGACATGCGGGGGGTGGAACCGCCGGTCGCGGCCCGCCTGCGCGAGGCGCTTTCTGACCGTGCGCGCGACCTCGCCGACGAGACGGGCGAGAAGATCGACGCAGACAGTGAGGCCGTGTTGGCCAAGTGGATTCCGATGGTGGTGCCGACTGAGGGGGCGTCGCTGGCGCGCGACTTGGTGTCGGCGGTGCGCGACGCGCGGGGTTAGCCCGCCGCGTCGGTCGGGGGCGGCCACTCGACGGCCGCCTTTCCCACGGGGGGCTGCCGTGCCCCCCAAGTCCCTTTCCGGCACGGAGAGGGCAGCGCCTCCCGTGGCTGCACCGGGTGCGCGGGCATCTTGCCCGCTCCGGGATGGCACTGTGTCATCGTCCAGTGTTCGGCCTTGGGCTGGACCCTGACCCGGTCCCAAAGTGTGTCACCTGCGTCAAACGGATGCGCGCACCGACGGTGCAGCGTCCGAAGTACGGGGATCCGGCCCGCTGCAAGGGACATGGGGTCCCGGAATCGCTCGCCCGCCCACCATCACCACGCCCTGGTTGGTCGATGTTGGCCCTCGAACGAGAAGTGCGGGTACTGGATCGCTTGCCTTGTCCACCATGTACCTTGCAGGTAACTTATGGAGGAGTGGCCCCGGCGGGCTGCGGTTGGGGAGTCGTGGCGACCGATCCGGTCATCGAAAGGGTGGATGCGACCATGCGTCGGTGGGTCCCCCGAGCGTTGGGCTACGTGCTGGCGTTCGTCGCGACGGCACTCGTGCTCGTGGGCGTGCTGCCCGCCCCGGCGGTTTCCGGTCAGGTGGTGCCGACCGCGACATCGCTGGCTGCTGCCACCGCGACCCCTACGCCAAGCTCGACACCGACGGCGCACGCGCCGTTGGCGGCGACGGCGACCTTGGTCGGCACGGCCACCGCGGGGGCATCCGCGACGACGATCCCAACCGCAACGCCGAACGCCACGGAAACGAGTCCCGCGACACCTCAGCCGACGAATACCGCCACCGCGACTACGGCCTCGGCGGTGACCGCCACGGTTCTTTCGACGGGCACGGCGACCTTCATCGCGACCACCTCGGCGACGGCGACGACTAGACGGGTGCCGACCGCGGGGGCTACCTCGCCTGCCGCGCCCGGCACGCCGTGGCACGGCGACCTGTGGGCGCACCCGTCGGGCGGGGAACCGCGGGTCCCGGGCGGGGCCGCCGGACGGGCTGGGGCGGCGCCTGCGACGGGCACCTCCGGGACGGGGAGGGCCCAAACCGCGGCGACTGGCCCGGGTGCGCCGATTACCTCCCTCGCCGCGGGCGACTTCTCCGCCGCGCTCGGCACCGACCTCTCCAACTACCAGCTGCCGACGACGGCGAGCGGCGTGGGGACCATCGACCCGAAGGCGCTGGCGATCTCGATCATCGGGACCCCGACCCGGGTCTATGACGGCACGACCTCCGCCACCCTCGCGGCGGCCAGTTTCAGCCTGACCGATACAAACACGGATTCGTTTAGCGTCGGCGGTCTGCTCACAATCACGGCGACCAGCGGCGGGATCCTGTTCGCGTCGGCGGGGACCGCGAATTTCGGTTCACTGAACTTCAACGCGTCGGGCAACGCGACGATTCACGAGGATTCCGCGACGAATCTGACGGCGTCGATCAGCGCGGCCTCGCTGACGCTCGTGTCGGCGGCGGCGATCGACACCACGTCCACCGCCGTCATCGCCATCACGGGCGACGCGGTTATCAACTCGACCGCCATCAGCGTCGCGGCG
>CAILQO010000511.1 GCA_903836285.1 uncultured Chloroflexota bacterium | reverse complement strand
GTGGGCGATTCGCATGGCGGCAGTATAGGCCCCTCTCCCGTGTCGCTTCGGAGGATTGGGTAAGGCGCGCGTACGCGGAGAGCTTGCGCGAATCCCCCCTCCCATTTTCTAGCGCAGCGCCTCCGCAGGAGGACTTTTCCCATCGGGTTGCTCGTACTTTTCGCCTTCCATTGGGGGCGCCCATCGGATGCGCTCGTTCCTCGCGCCCTGCTGGGGGTGCCGTTCTCGGGGCCACGTCACCACTCTCCCGTCGCAACGTGGGAGGCTTGGCGCGGAGGATCGGGGGTGGGTTCTCCAGCTGCAGGGGGCGGGCGAAACTCTGCAAGCAGGGGCGAGGAAAAGTGCTAGCCGACGACCCTTGCACCGGCATCACTCAGGGCCAGGCGGATCGTGCGGTTCGGCGAACCATGACCAGCGGCGGCGTTACCCATCGCCGCGGCAATCTCGTCAAACCTCGCCGTTGCGAGCGCGATCATCGCCGACCCGGCACCACTGAGCGCCGCGCCGTGCGCCCCTGCGTCGAGCGCCGCCTGGATCACCGGGTGCAGCGCGCCAAGGATCGTCCCGCGCGCCGGCTGGTGGATGCGGTCATCCATGCCATCCCGCAGCAACGACCAGTCCCGCGTGGCAAACGCCGCCACGATCAGTGCCGTCCGTCCAAGGTTGAACACCGCATCCCCAATCGGGAATGTCTGCGGGATGACGCCACGCGCGGACTTCGTTGAGATCGACGCCTCGGGCAGGCAGACCACCGCCTGAAGTTCCGCGGGAACCGGCAGCCGGGTCGAGACCAAGCCATCGCGCCCCGCCACGCACACGACCAATCCACCAAGGAGCGCCGCGGAGACGTTGTCAGGGTGTCCCTCAATCTCGGCGACGAGGTCAAGCACATCGGACTGGGACAAGGGCATGCCCTCGAGGGCGTTCGCCGCCACGACCCCGGCAACGATCGCTGCAGCGCTCCCACCAAGGCCACCGGACCGCGGGATGCGCGTGGCGAGTTCCAGGTCCAGCGCCGGCACGGCACGGCCCATTCGCCGGTACGCCGCGACGACACTTCGGTACGCCAGCAAGGTCTCGTCGTGCGGCAGCAGCGACGCGTTGATCCCACTGACGTGGACGCGCGTGGCCGAACCAACCGGCCGCCGCGCAAGGGTCACATCCTCCGCGAGGTCGAGGGCAACTGCCAGGGCATCAAACCCCGGGCCAAGGTTTGCCGAAGTCGCCGGCACGCGCACGGTGACGTGGTCGCGCCGTGTCATGTCGATTGTCGAGGTCGTCACGCAGCATCCTACCCCGACACCGTCGCGCCCCTTAGTCATCCGTGGCGCAGCGCCTCTACCCACTTCACGTGTCGGGAGGGGGGTAGGCCCGTGTTCCCGTGCCTCCGTAGGAGGATGTATTCGCCCGTCGCAACGGAGAAGGGGAAGGATACAGATAGCCCCTCTCCCGCCCCAGCGTGGGAGGGGTTGGGGAGAGGGCTTTCTCTTTCGGGGGAGGGCGGTGGCGCACTACATCCGGTCACCACGAAGCCGGAGCGCAGCACGTTCTTCAGCGGCAAGCCCCTGGGCACGCCGCCGTGCCGCCCGCACCGAGAGTCCGCTTGCATCGCGCTCGCGGCGCGATGAGGCGTCGGCACGGTCATCCGCGCGCCACCGCAGCCGTTCATCGCGCGCCCCCGGCACCATCGCGACCGGCGACGCCGAAGCGCCCCGCTCCTCGAAGCGCGGGTCAGACCCACGCGGTCGCGGCGGTACCGGCAGCTCCGCCCCACCCCTCTCCCGCATCGCCATCCGTGGCGAAGCGCCTCCGTCGGAGGGTGTACCCGATGGCGAGGCGGCCGCCCCGGGCAGGTCAAACGCGTCGATCGGTCCCCATGCCGGTACCGCCGCCAACGTCCCGGTCGGCAACCCATCCGCCGCCGCCGGGCCAACGTCGGGCAGCGCGAACCGACCGGCGCGAAGCCGGCTCCGTGCAGGGACGCCGACGCTCGGCTTGGAGTCGTAGCGCCGCGCCTGCGAATGAACCAGCACGCTCTGCACGATGCCGAGCGCCGCGAACAGCGTCAGGAGCGACGACCCGCCGGAGCTGATGAACGGCAGCGGGATGCCCGTCACCGGCAGCAACCCCACGTTCATGCCGACGTTCACGAAGGCCTGGAACGCAATCGTCCCAGTGATCCCGCCGACCAGGTACCGCCCGAACGCGTCTCGTGATCGCACCAGCACGCGCAGGCACCGCCAGAGCAGCAACCCGTACAGGATGATCAGGCCGACGCCGCCGACGAAGCCCAACTCCTCACCGATGACGGCAAAGATGAAGTCCGTGTGTTGCACGCGCAGAAAGTTCAACTGCGTCTGCGTGCCATTGCCGAGGCCCCGCCCCAGCCACCCGCCGCTTCCCACGCTGATGCGCGCCTGGATCAGGTTGTATCCCTCGCCCAGCGGGTCCCGATCCGGTGCGAGGAACGTCGTGATCCGGTTCCGCATGTACGGCTTCATCACCGACCACACCACCGGGAATCCCAGCAGCGGCACCGAGGCAATGGCGCCGAGGATCATGTGCGGCACGCCCGCAACGTACGCCACGCCGAAGTAGGCACTCACCACCACCAGCGCCGTGCCAAGGTCGGGTTGCACGTACACCAGCACGACGATCGGCGCGATCACGCCCAGCGCCAGCACGTTCGTGCGGGCAAGCGACCCAGCCGACGCAACCGCTCCGGCAACCCTCTCCGCTGCCCCCGTCGTGGGTGCCTCGCCTGATCGCCCCGCAAAGAGCCGGGCAAGCACGATGACCGCGACCAGCTTCGCCGGCTCGGACGGCTGCAAGCGGATGCCGCCAATCTCGAGCCAGCGCTGCGCCCCGAACACGAACGTGCCGACCCCAAGCACCACCACCAGGATTGCCACGGTCGCGACGTACAGGAACGGGGCGACCTGCCCGATGACCCGGTAATCGACGAACGAGAGCCCGATCATCAGCACCACGCCGAACGACGCGATCACCGCTTGGCGAGCCAATGTCCCCGAATACGCCACGCCCTCGGCATGGGTTGCGCTTGAGATCACCGTCAGCCCGTACGCCACCAGCACGATCGCAAGCAGCGCGAGGAACGGGTCAACGTTTCGCCACGAGGGTCGCTGCATCGCCTTCCGGCTTCTCCCCGCTCCCGTCGCAACGGGAGAGGCTTGGTGCGGGGGATTGGGGGTGGGTACTCCGGGATTCGGGAGGAAACCGTCGCCCCGAGTCTACCGGCGAAGGAGCGGCAGGTGGCCTCGTCACCCCTCTCCCGATCCTCCTACGGAGGCGCAAGCTACTGCAACGGGGTCAGGGTTGGGTTCAGATAGCCCCTCTCCCGCTTCGTAATCCGAGTACTCGGCGGGGGAGGGGTTGGGTAGGGGGTTCGCCAGCTGCAGGGGAGGGGGCTTTCTCTTGACGAAACCGTCGCACCGAGTCTACCGGCGGTCCGGCACCCTACTCCACGGTTGTCGATCGAGGTCCAACGAGGTACGCACGCATCACCTCACCCGCCACCGGTGCCGCGGCCTCCGACCCCTCACCGCCGCCGTACAGGAAGACGGCCACCGCAATCCGGGGATCCTGGTACGGCGCATAGCCGACAAAGAGTGCGTGCGTCGGCAGGTTGCCCTTCGCGTCGCGCGGACCTTCAAACTCGGCCGTCCCGGTCTTACCCGCCATGTCCAGGCCGTAGGTGCGCAATGGCGAGTACGCGGTCCCCGCAAACCCGGGCACGATCAACGGTGCGTTCGTGGTGTCGTGCATCCCTGCTCGGATCGCGGCCAGGTACTCCGCCGCGACCGGTATCGAGCGGATCACCTCGGGCGGATACACCTTCACGGTCGTTCCCGCGGTGTCCCGCAACTCGCGCACGACCCGCGGGCGGTACAGCGTGCCACCGTTCGCAAGCGCCGCCGTCATCGACGCCAGCTGGAGCGGCGTTGCCAGCACGTCGCCCTGCCCAATGCCCGCGTTGTACTCGTCGCCGACATACCACGCCTCGTTCTTGGCCTGGCGCTTCCACTCCGCCGACGGCACGAGGCCGGGAGCCTCCCCGGGCAGGCGGATCCCGAGCTTCTCACCGAACCCGAACGCCCGCGCGTACGTCGCCAGCCGTGCCATCCCGAGGCCCTGCAGTCCGGTGAACGGGTTCCCGCCCGCCACCGAGTAGAAGTACACGTCACACGACACGCCCAATGCCTGCCGCGCGTTCACCGGGCCGTGCCCCTGCGGTGTCCAGTCCCGGAAGACCAACCCGTTCCGGCTGATCGACCCAGTGCAGTTCACGTTCGTCGACGGGGTGACCACCCTCTCCTGCAGCGCCGCCGCCGCCGTGACCATCTTGAACGTGGAACCCGGGGGGACCTGCCCGCCAATCGCGTGCGGGAACATCGGGCGCCACGGGTCCTCGGCCAGGCGTGCGTAGTCCGCTTGGCTGATCCCCGTTGCGAAGCGGTTGTCGTCGTAGCCCGGCAGGCCGACCAGCGCCAGCACCTCGCCGTTCGTCGGGTCGAGCGCCACGAGTGCGCCTTGTGGGCTCCTCGTCCGCGCCATTGCCCGGGCCAGCGCCGTCGCCGCCGCCCGCTGAACGGAGCCGTCAATCGACAGCACGAGGTTCGCCCCAGGCACCACCGGGGCCAGCGTGTCCAGCACACTCGTGACCCGGCCCATTGCGTCAACCTGGACTTGCTGCCTCCCGGATGCCCCGCGAAGCTCAGCCTCGTAGCTCGCCTCGACGCCTGCGAGGCCGATCACGTCATCCCGCGCATACCCATCGGCGACGCGGGACTGCGTCAATGCCGGCGGGATTGGGCCAACGTAGCCCATCACCTGCCCTAGGAGGATGCCCTCCGGGTACGCCCGCACCGGCGTGAACCGCACCACGACGCCCGGAAGCCTCGTGTGCTGTTCCTCAAGGATGAGCGCTTGGTCCCGCGTGATCGGTGCCCGAACCCGCACCGGCGTGAAGGGGTCCGCACGCCCGGGTTCAACCGCCGCCCGCACGTCCCCCAGCGCCATCCCGATGATCGCCCCGAGGCGCGCAAAGACCGCATCCTGCGCCGCCCGGTCCTTGGGCAGGTCGGTGACGCGCACGCTCGCCGTGAAGCTCGACACGTTGCGCGCCAGGACCAGCCCGCCCCGGTCGTAGATGATCCCACGCAGCGGCTTCGTCGTCTCCACGCGCAACCGGTTGATGTCTGCCCGCTGGCGTGCATCCTCCCCAGTGGCGATCTGGAGGTACCACAGCCGCGCCACCAGCGTCAGGCCCATGGCGATGCCAACCATGGCAAGCACGACGACACGGTCGATGGTGATGCGGCGACCGACCGGCACGACTGGCTGCGCACCGGTCACGGCTGGGTTTTCCCCGGTCGCGTCACCCCTCTTCTCGAACGCATCGACGCCACATAGCCTCTCTCCCGTCGCAACGGGGAGGCTCGGTTCGGTACAGATAGCCCCTCTCCCGCCGCAGCGGGGGAGGGGTTGGGGAGGGGGCTTTCTCTTTCGGGGCCGATCATTGGCGCCCGAACTGAAGCCGGATCAGGGGCCGGTCGATCGACGCGATCCGGCGGAGCGCCCAGTACGTCAGCGGCATCGTCAGCACGTTCGCCACAGCCTCCGGAAGCACCACCCACTGCAGTGTCCCGAGCCACTCGCCATTCGGCATGCCCTGCGACGCCAGGATCACCATCACGATGGCGCCATGGACCAACGTGGCGAGGAAGACGGTCGCCATCGGCAGCCACGGCACGTTTCCCAGCACGCTGACATCCCCCGCACTCGAGAGGAACGCCACCAGCACCAGCGCGAGGGTGGCGGTACCAGCAGGCGCCCCCGACACGGCATCAAGGCAGATTCCACCGACAAGCGCCCAGCCGAGGGCCTCACGTGCGCCGTTGGTCACCGCCCAGATCACCACGCTCTGGAGCACGAAATCCGGTCGTCCCTGCCGCACCCCCAAGGAAGGGACGAGGCTGCCTTGGACGATCGCGCACCCAAGCAGCCACAGGGGTGGGATCCACCAGCGTGTGCCCATGACCTCCCGTCCCCTAGTACCGGATCGGCTGGTACCCGCGCGCCACCAGCACTACGAGCAGGCGCCGGAAGTCGACCAGCGGTTCCACCGTCGCCTGCTGGAACATGTCGATGTCGCGCGCCTCAACCTGGGCCACGCGCCCAATCGGGAGGTTGCGCGGGAAGGCACCCCCGAGGCCGGAGGTCACGACGATGCTTCCCGGCACGATCCTCTCGGACGGGGGAATGTAGCGCATCACCAGGCGACCGTCCGGCGTGCCATTGACCACGCCCGTCGCCGCCGTCGCGCCCAGCACATAGGCGTTCACCGAGCTGGATGGGTGGGTCACCAGCAGCACCGAACTCGTCCGCGCGGTTGACGAGACGACGCGCCCGGCCAGCCCCGCGGGACTGAGCACTGGCATCCCGTCGGTCACCCCCTGCTCCGATCCGCAGTCGATGGTGGCGTAGCCGTTCATCGCCGACTGGTCCAGGCCGATGATGCGCGCGCCGGCCAGCGCGAGTCCCGGGTTCGACTCGGCGTAGCCCAGCTGCTCACGCAGGTCGCGGTTCTCAAGCTCGAAGGCGCGCAACCGGATGTTCTCGCGCACGAGGTCCTGCACTTGCACGCGCAGGTCGTCGTTCTCGACGCGAAGCCGACCCACGTCCGACCACCCTGCCAGCCACGTGGCGGTCGCGTCACCCACCGTCGAAGCGGCACCCTGCGCGGGGGCAAGCACCCGCCCGACAACGTCACGCACCGGTCCGAGCCACCCTTGATTCCCGGCGAAGAGGATGGCGGTCGCAACCGCAAGCGCGGCCACCAGCATACCCAGTTGCGGACGCAGCACCATCGTCATGATGGCAGATCACCGTCGTGGAGGCGTCCCGCTCCCGCGTACTCGCCCTTTCATCTCCCCGTCGTATGCCCTCGTTCCTCTTGGGCATTCCGTCTCTGGGCGCCGTGTCGTAGGCTCGTCCCTCGCCCTGCTTCTGTCTTTTTGCGCCGTGTCGTAGGCTCGTTCCTCACCCTGCGGCGCCGGGGGGGTCGGGCGTGGGGAGGGGGCTTCTCTGGTTGACCCTCTCCCGCCTCAGCGGGCGAAGAGGCGCAGGGTGCGTGGGGGCTTGTCTGGACATGCCCCGCGACACACGGCTGCGGAAGAGGCACGAGCATGCTCGAGGGCCTCGTGCCGAGATCGGGGCGCCGTCGCGATGCCCTACGTCCGCAGCCGCGCGTACGGGTCAGCGACGAACACCTGCCGGTAGACCTCAAGGTTCTCAAGGCAGGCCCCCGTCCCCCGCACGACACACTGCAGCGGATCGTCCGCGATGTGCACGGGCATGTGGGTCTCCTCCTGCAGCCGCACGTCGAGGCCGCGAAGCATCGCACCTCCGCCCGCGAGGATGATCCCGGCATCCATGATGTCGGCAAGGAGCTCCGGCGGGCACTCCTCAATCGACCGCTTCACCGCATCCACGATCTGGTCGACCGGGCTGGCGATTGCTGCCCGGATGGCATCGTCCGTGACCTCGACTTCCTTGGGGAGGCCAGTCTTGAGATCCCGGCCACGCATGAGCGCCCGGATCTGCGAGTCGAGGATGTGGGCCGAGCCGATCACCATCTTGGTCTCCTCGGCGGTGCGTTCACCGATGAGGAGGCCATACTCGTTTCGGGCAAAGAGCGAGATCTGCTCGTCGATCTTGTCGCCGCCGATGCGGATCGAGTGGGACAGCACGACGCCCCCCAGCGAAATGATGGCGACCTCGGTGGTGCCCCCGCCGATATCCACGATCATGCTGCCAGCCGGTTCGTGCACAGGAAGCCCGGCACCGATCGCCGCGGCCATCGGTTCCTCCACGAGGTACGCCTCGCGCGCGCCGGCGTTCACCGCCGCGTCCTGAACCGCCCGCTTCTCGACCTCGGTCACGCCGGAAGGCACGCCGATGATGACGCGCGGCCGCGGGATGAACGGGAAGCGGTCGTGGACCTTGCCGATGAAATACCGGAGCATGTGCTCCACCATCTCGTACTCGGCGATGACGCCCTCGCGCAGCGGCCGGACCGCAACAATGTTCGCGGGCGTCCGCCCGACCATGCGCTTCGCCTCGGTGCCGACCGTCAGGACGCGCCGGGTGCGGGTATCCATCGCCACCACCGACGGTTCCGAGATGACGACGCCCTTCTGGCGCACGTACACCAAGGTGTTGGCGGTGCCGAGGTCGATACCGATGTCCTTGGAAAAAAGCCCAAGGAAGGCGCTAAGCGGGCCGGCCATGTCGTGGTCGTCGGATCTTCAGGCCGGCACCCGGGCCTTCATGTCGGTAACCGAATGCTCGTTCCTCGCCTGCTGGCGGGCACGGGGTAGAGTGGCCTTGCGAGTGTACCCGTCACGTCGCTCCCCTCCCGCGCCGTCATCCTCGTAGTCGGCGCGACCGCGGCGCAGGGGCATCGTCACCCCTTTCCAGACCCAGCGGGAGAGCGGCAGGGGTGGGGGCATTCCCGACTGCCGTGAGAGCTGGGGTTGCGTCGGCTGCCACCGCGGCGGCGTACTCCTCCGGGGTATTCAGGTTCACGAGCGCGGCCGCGTCACCGACATCTGCCACACGCACCGCCGTGCCGTGGCGCACGACGACGGCGCGAAGCCCCGCCGTTCGCTCGTCGATCGCCAGCAACTCGTGGCGCACCTCAGGCACGAAGATGATCGGGTGCCCCCGCCGACCTTCATGGCCGACGATCGTGGCGATGCGCCCGTCCGCGAGGCCGTCAAGGTGGGCGGCGATCCCCGCGTTCAGGAGCGATGCCGGCCGGGGTTGATCGATCGCGCCGACAAGGACGTGGAACTCCTCGTCGAGCGCCCGGACGCCGCACGTGACCGAACCAGCCTTGCCATCCTCCCACCGGTCGTTCACGACGAACGTCACGCGCGGGTCATGCGGCACCGCCGCGATGACCTCATCCGCGCCGTTGCCGGTGACCACGACGATGCGCGCGACCGGTGACCGCAGCAGTTCGCCGACGACATAGCCGGCAAGCGTCGTACCCCGCCACGGAAGGAGCGCCTTGAGCGACCCCATGCGGCTTGATGCACCGGCCGCAAGCACGACTGCCCCTACACACGGAGGGTTCACGACCATGGCCGATTGTGGCGCGGCCACGGCCATTCCTGCGTGCGCCGGAACACGGCCAGCGCTGGACGTGTCGTCGTCACCTGGGAATCGATGATTGGGTCTTGAGGCGCCGGTCAGGGGTCGGTCGCCTTTGGCCACGCGGAGGTGATCCGCCGCTACTCCGGTCGGTCCGATGCAGCCGGTACCCGCCAACCCGCCCGCACTGACGCACGGGTCAGCTGTTGCCGGCGCCCCCGGTCCTCCGCGCGAATGCCTCCCCAGTGCTCGGCACGTTGCAGCCATGGATCGCATGACCTCCCCCGCCGTAAGCGTCGTCGTCGTCGCCTACAACTCCGCCTCGTGGCTACCACGTTGCCTCGCGCCCATCCTCGCTCAAGCCGACGACGTCGACGGCCTCGAAGTCTTCGTCGTCAACAACGCCTCACCCGACACGTCCGCCGCCGTCGTCCGCCAAGGCTTCCCCGCCGTCCACGTGATCGATAGCCCGCAAAACGTCGGCTTCGGCGCCGGGTGCAACCTCGCTCTCGCTCAGGCGTCCGGCCGCACCCTGGTGATGGTCAACCCAGACTGCGAGATTCGCCCCGGCACCCTCCGAACCTTCGACGAACACTTCCGCACCTGCCCGAAGTCCGGTGCAGCCGGCGGGCGCCTCACATACGGGGACGGGTCGTTTCAGGACGCAGCCTTCCGCTTCCCGTCGCTCGCGCAGGTCTTTCTCGACGTCTGGCCGCTCAACTGGCGGCTCACCCAGTCGCGCCTCAACGGACGCTATCCGCACGCGCACGACGCCACGGCCTTTGTGTGCGACTTCGTGCTTGGCGCCCTCATGGCCGTGCGCCGCGAGGCCTACGAGGCAACCGGAGGCTTCGACCCGGCGTACTTCATGTACGTCGAGGAGGTCGACTGGTGCCGACGCCTCCGCACACATGGCTGGGAAGCCTGGCACCTGCCAAGCGCCGCCGCGACACACCACGCCGGGCAGAGCACCCGCACGGTCGCCGGGCGCATGTTCGTCGAGCTGCATCGCAGCCGCCTCCGCTACTACCGGCGCCACTGGTCGCCAATCGCCGTCGCGGCCGCGCGGGCCATCACTTGGGTTGGCTGCCGGTCGCGCGCACGCCGACTTGCCCGCGAGGGAGGTCCGGGCATCCTCGCGCAGGTCGACGCATGCCGCGAGGTGATGCGGATGGTCGGCCCGGGCGGCACCATAGGCCCTCGTGCCGATGCCTGACCCCGCCGCCTCGATCCTCGCGTGCGTACTGACGCGCAACGAGGCCCGTCACGTGCAAGCCTGCCTCGCCACCGTGGCATGGGCCGGCGGCCGACTGGTCGTGGACTGCGGCAGCACCGACACTACCGTGCCACTTGCGCGCAAGGCTGGTGCCGACGTTGTCACCCGCGCGTGGGACGGGTGGGCCGGCCAACGAAACGTTGCCGTTCAAGAGGCCGCCCAACGCGGCTACCGATGGATCTTTTTTGTCGACGCCGACGAACGCGTCCCCGACGACCTGCGCGCCGAGGTGTTGCGCGTCGTCGAAGCCTCTGACAGGGCCGATGCCCAAGGCGACGTGTCTCCCGTCGGCTTCTGGGTGCCGCGCCGCAACGTGATCGTCGGGAAGTGGATCCGCCACGCCGGTTGGGACCCGGACTACCAATTGCGCCTCTTCCGCACCGACCGCGGGCGGTACGACCCGGCGCGACCGGTCCACGAACTGGTCATCCTCAACGGACCCGCCGCCTACCTCGCGGCGCGCCTTGTCCACCTGAACTACGACACCTGGGGGCAGTTCTGGGCAAAGCAGCGCCGCTACGCCGCCACTGAAGCGGGTGCGCGCCACCAACGTGGGCAGCGAATTCGCGCCCACAACTTCGTCCTACAACCATGGCGCGAGTTTTGGCGTCGCTACGTCACCCTCGAAGGGTGGCGGTCCGGGTTGCACGGACTCGCGCTGAGCGTCGGGATGGCCGCCGCGGAGGGCGCCACCCTCACCGACCACTGGCGACGGGTTATTGGCACGGAACCGATCCACCCTCCGGCCTCGCCCCTCCCCCGTCGCAACGGGGGAGGGGTTGGGGAGGGGGCCTCTCCGGGAGTGGTCGGGGAGGGCTCTATTTCCGGGGGAGGGGGCGCAGGATTCGTG
>CAILQO010000510.1 GCA_903836285.1 uncultured Chloroflexota bacterium | reverse complement strand
GTACGACGTGCCTCCACCCGACGGCGCGGTGAACGTGGCGTTGTCGACCCAAGTGGCGCCGCCGTCGGAACTCACCTGCAGGACCACCGACGAGATCCCCGTCGCGTTCGACCCGCTGCCGGTGTAACTCCCGTCAGAGGTCCCCGAGACGGCCAACGCGAACGACGGCGTGAGAGTGCCCACGATCCCGTCGCTGCTTGATGCGCCACCGTCGGTCGATGTCATCGTCACCGTCCCCGCCGTCGGCGCAGAGGTGTCGACCGTGACCAACGCACTCGTCGTCGACAGCGGCGTCGTGGACGTGTTCCCCGCCGTATCCGTCACCAGCGCCTGGATCTTGTAGGTCGTCTGCGACGTCAGGCCGGACAACGTGATCGCGTACGGCGACGAGGTGCTTGACGAGGTGCCCTTCGTCGTCCACGAGCCGCCATCGTTGGTGCTGACCTGCACCACCACGCTGGCGACCGCCGCCGTCGGGGCATTACTCCCCGTGTAGGTCGTGTCGGATGCCGTCGCGAGGGTGAACGCCGGGGTGAGGGTGCCGACAATCCCGTCAGAGGACGACGACCCGTTGTCGGTATCGAGAGTGAGAGTGCCGACCGTCGGCGCGGTCGTATCGACCGTGATCCGTCCATTCGTCGTCGAAAGTGCCGACGTAACGGTATTGCCAGCCAAGTCGGTCACGAGTGCACGCACCGAGTAGGTCGTGCCACTGGTGAGCGCTGGCGCCGCGGTCACGGTATACGCCGTCCCGCCACTCGAAGGCGCGGTGAACGTCGCGTTGTCGACCCACGTCAACCCGTTGCTGCTCACCTGCAGAACCACCGTGGCGATGCCGGTCGCATTCGACCCACTGCCCGTGTAGCTCCCGTCGGAGGTACCCGACACCGCCAATGAGAAGGCCGGCGTCAGGGTATTCACGATCCCGTCAGAACCGGGGTCGCTGGTCGTCATCGTCACCGTCCCCGCCGTCGGCGCGGAGGTGTCGACCGTGACTAACGCGTTCGTGGTTGTCGTGAGAGCAGCCGTGGACGTGTTCCCCGCCACGTCCGTCACGAGGGCCTGGATCTTGTAGGTCGTCTGCGACGTCAGGCCGGCAAGCGAGATCGCGTACGGCGACGAGGTACTTGAAGACGTGCCCTTCGTCGTCCATGAGGTGCCGTCGTCGGTGCTGACCTGCACCACGACGCTCGCAATGCCCGCGCCGGTGTAGCCGGTATCGGACGGCGAGGCGAGGCCAAACGACGGCGTGAGGGTGCCGATGATCCCGTCGGACGACGACGACCCGTTGTCCGTGGTCGTCATGGTGAGGGTGCCGGCCGTCGGCGCGGTGGTGTCGACGTAGACGGTGATGCCCGTCGTCGTCGACTGGTTGCCCGCAAGGTCGGTCACAAGGGCGCGGATCGTGTACGTGCCATCGCTCAGTGAGGTCGGTGTAAGGGTGTAGACGCCACCGGTCGCCGACGTCACGGCGCTGCCGGTATCGGCGAACCCGCTCGTCTGCGCCGCGCCAGTCGCCTTCTGCAACTGCACCGAGGCGACGGCGGCGGTCCCCGGCGTCGTGTAGGTATCGGTATCGACCGCACCGGTCACCGTGAAGCTTGGTGCACCCGAACGGACGATGTTGTCGGAGGTACTGCTTCCGTAGGTGTCGGTGACCGCGACCGTCCCGGCGGTCGGCGCGGTCAGGTCGACCGCGATGTTGACCGTGCTGCCGGTGATCGTCTCGTTGCCGGCGACGTCGGTCGCGACGGCCCGGATCGTGTACGTGCCCGCCGCCAGGGTGCCGGTCGTCAGGGT
>CAILQO010000509.1 GCA_903836285.1 uncultured Chloroflexota bacterium | reverse complement strand
CTGGCGTGTCGGTTCGGCAGCGCACGGCGCGAAGCGACTCAATCTGGCGAGCCGCCTGATTGAGCAACGAGCATGCGTGCGGCGATCTGCGCTTCGGCGAGGGTGCCCTGTGCGTCGGCCTGGCCGTTCACGATTGACCTGATAGCAGGCACTAGGACGCGCGATACCTCCGGCCAGTACGGCCCCAGCACGCACGCAACGGCGTTGGTCATAGCTTGCCGCAGGATCGGACCAACAGCCTGGCCATGAAACCACGGGATCGGGTCATCAAGGCGAGGATCGTCGTACATCCGCCGGTTGACCGGCCACGTTTGGCGGCGTTCGAAGTCGAGCATCGCAGAGTGGCCGAGGTGAACCCAAGTGACGAAGTCGGCGGCGACTTCGGCTTGGTTGCTTGCGCGCATCACGCCGATCCCACTGCCGGGAAGGATGACTGACGGGCTTCGGCCGCCGGCCTCTCGCCATCGAGGCAAGGCCTGAACCCGCCACTTGCCGGCCGTCTCCGGCGCATCCAGCCTCATCTCACCGGAGAGGCGCGCCATTGGGCCGATGTCGCCCGCGACCTCACCGTTCTTGAACGCTGCTCGGGCTGCGTCGCCAAGCATGTCGCCACCGGGTCGGTTGCCACCGGGACGGTCGTAGGGCAAGACCGAGGCGGCGCGTTCGCGATTGACCATTCGCGCGAGGAAGTCCAGCGCGCGCAGGTTTGCTGGGTGGTCGACCTGAAGCCTCCCGCCGGGGCCGATGAACCCGCCGCCACCCTGGAGCGACAGGACGGCAGGCGTCCCAACGCCGTCGGCGCGCACAAACAGCAACCCGTGTGGCGCGTGATTGGCGACACGCCGACCCGCGTCGATCGCGTCGTCCCACGTGACCAACGGTGCGCGAACGCCTGCAACCGACCAGACGTCAGCGCGGTAGCCAAGGAGCGCGACGTTGAGTTCACTGCCAAGTGCAATGACGTGCCCGCCGACGGTCCAAGGGTCGGAGAACGCCTCGTTGACGAAGTCGCGCAACTGTCCTCGCAGGTAGCTCTCAAGCGCCAATAGCGGGCCAGGGGTAAATCGCGTAAGCCTCCCAGCCCAAGCCGGGTCAAGGTCCACGAGTTCAGGTGGGGCGGCACCAGAACTTGCGAGGACGACAAGGGTCTGTACGAGGCGAGCTGGGTCGGGCACGTGCGTCCACCGGACGGTCAGTGATTTCCCACGGGACGATCGGTAACCCGGCAGGCAGTCGTCAAGCCACTCTGCCCGGGCGGGTTGAGAATGCCAGCCGTCGATTGAGGCCTCTTCCGAACGTGCAAGCAGCATCGTGCCCGGACGGATCGGCACTTAGCAAGCCCCGACCGAACTCATCGCCACGAACCAGATCGATGCAAACACCTGACGGCGCGTGACCCCTCGGCGATCCACGCTACCGATGGTGCCGGATCGCGGCCTGGTGTGCATTGCGAGCCGGCACTGGCCCGGTTATGCTGCGCTCCGTATCGCGTATCAAGCGATGGCAGGAATTAGGAGGAGCGAGAGATGGGCGCTGAGAACGTGACGACGAGGCGGTCGTTGCTTGCGGTGCTGGGTGCAACCGGCATGTTGGCTGCATGCGGAGGCGATGCCGCCCCAGCCGCCGCGCCGG
>CAILQO010000508.1 GCA_903836285.1 uncultured Chloroflexota bacterium | reverse complement strand
GACCTTGAGGACGCGGCGGTGATGGACGGGTGCGGGACCTTCCGCTTCCTCTGGTCGATCGTCGTGCCGCTGTCGCGCCCGGCGCTCATCACGGTGGGCCTGCTGAACTTCCTGGCGGCGTGGAACGCGTTCCTGTGGCCGTTGCTGGTGACGCGCGGGGCGGCCATGCGCCCAATCCAGATCGGGTTGTCGGCGTTCAGCACCGAGGCAGGCGTGCGGTACGCGGAACTGATGGCGGCATCGACAATGGTCATCTTGCCGACGGTCATCGTCTTTCTCGTGGCGCAACGCTACTTCATCGAGGGGATCACGAGAACCGGCCTGAAAGGGTAGTGTTTATAAGGCGAAAGTGCGGCCGCGCGCCGCCCTGCGTACATGCGTGTCGCGCGACGCGCGCGGCACCCGGGAAGAAGGACTGAGGATCATGGCGATTTCGCGACGGCTCCTGATCGGTCGGATCGGTGGCATCGGTGCCCTTGGCGCAGTGCTGGCAGCGTGCGGTGGCGAGGCGGCCCCGGCCG
The DNA here is from genome assembly GCA_903836285.1 of uncultured Chloroflexota bacterium. Lineage (GTDB taxonomy): Bacteria > Chloroflexota > UBA11872 > UBA12225 > UBA12225 > CAILQO01. The sequence continues at coordinate 13,282 of CAILQO010000508.1, read as the reverse complement.
CGGCCCCGACAGCGGCGGCGAAGGCCGAACCGACCAAGGCCCCGGCAGCGGCGGCCCCGACGGTTGCCCCGCAGCCGACCGCTGCCCCCACCGCGGCGGCCAAGCCGGTCGAGATCACCTTCTGGCACACCCAGACCGGCGGCAACCTCGCCGCCCTGGACGCAATCGTCGATGCCTTCAACAAGTCGAACCCGCAGAAGATCACGGTAAAGGCCGAGACTATCCCCGGCAGCTACACCGGCGTCTACCAGAAGGCCATGGCCTCAATCCAAGCCGGCCAGACCCCGGATGCAGCGGTGGCGTACGAGTCGATGGCCGTTGAGTACATGAAGGCGAAGGCGATCGTCGCCCTCGATGACTACGCCCTCAAGGGCGCGTCGGCCCTCTCGGCAGATGACCTGAAGGACATCTTTCCGATTTATATCGAGTCCAACAAGTACCCGATGTTCCAGAACAAGATGCTGACCTTCCCGTTCACGAAGAGCTTGGCCGTCCAGTATTGGAACGAGGACTTCCTGAAGGCCGCGGGCATCACGAAGAACGGTCAGAAGGGCCAGATCATGTCCTTCGACGAGTTCAAGAAGGCGACGACGGCCCTGACGAAGAAGGGTGCCGACGGCAAGGCTTCGGTGTACGGCGCGCACGTCAAGATCGACACCTCGTACATCGACGCGTTCATCTTTGCGAATGGCGGCGAGGTCCTCGACAAGGAGCAGGCGAAGGTCACGTTCAACCAGGATGCCGGCGTCCAGATCTTCGAGATGTGGGCGGAGATGGTGAAGAACGGTGAGGCCTACGACAATAACAAGGACAGCGCGTATCAGAACGACTTCGGTGCGGGCAAGGTCGCTGGCTTCCACGACACCACCACCGGTCGGCCGTGGGTGCGCAAGGCGCTGACGGCGGACGGCAAGGAGCCAGAGAAGTACAAGTGGTCGATTGGGATGATCCCGCAGAAGGACACGGCCAAGCCGATCTCCGTCCTCTTCGGCGGTAACGTCGTCGTGTTCGACAACAAGGACAAGGCGCGCCCGGCCGCCGGGTGGGAGTGGGTCAAGTTCTTCACCAACAAGGAGAACTCGGCCGTCTTCCCGATCAAGACCGGCTACATGCCGTTGCGCAAGTCCGCGGCCGAGAACGCTGAGGTGAAGGCGAACTGGGAGAAGGACCCGCAGGGCAAGCAGGCCTTCGACTTGAGCGACATGGTGCGCGCGGAACCGCAGATTCCCGCGTGGCAGGATATCCGCACGATCTTGGCGGATGCCCTGACGGCGACGATCACCGGCAAGATGTCTGCCAAGGCGGCGCTTGACGAGGCCGCCGCGAAGGCGAACAAGCTGATCGACGAGAAGAAGTAGCGTCCGTTGCCCCGGCCACGAGGCCGAGGCCGTGCGCTTTCGGGGCGGGTGCCATGCCTTTCGAGGCTGGGCACCCGCTCATTTGTTTGCATGGGTAAAAGGATGAGCGTTCGCCGCGCATGCGGCAGTGCAACGCTGCCGACATAAGGATGCGGGTGGTTGCGATTATGTCGCGTTCTCTAGCAGGTGTGGTGCTGGGCGGGCGCGTGACCGGCAAGATCGGCTAGGGTAGGCGGGTATCGCGGCCGCTATGCGGCGGCTTCGGTACTATCGGAACGTCGCCATACACCGCCGCGGGCGGTGCTTTCCATAATGATCGCGCGTATGCGGTTCAGGTTCGATGCGCGAACAATGGCGGTCACTCGGCAGGTCATGGTGCCGAACTGACTGGGTGGCGTGGGAGCAGGATTATTACCACCGCGTTTGGGCGGGCCGGTGTGCCCGTATCCCGAGGTAGGGCTGACGGCCTGGGCTTCGAGGATCTAGGAGATAGCCGGTGGGCGAGGGGGGACCTCGTCCGGTTCGGGCCAAGGGTGTCGCTGACCGGTGCTGCGCCGGTCCGCCGGGGCTGGACGCCCGTACACCCCGTCGTTGGTGCGTCCGTCGGCGCACTCGCGCGGCAGGGCTATGGGCGCCTCGACTTGCTTCCCGCGGTCGATACTGTCGTCGCTGCCCCACCGACCGCAACTCGACCGCGCCCGTGGTTCCGGAGTGCGCCCGCGTGGGCCGTGATGCTTTGGGTCGGTGCGGCGGCGCTGATCTGGACGCGCACCATTGTGGACACGCCCGTCATGGCGGTGCCCGACCCGTTAGTTGCCCCGGCTATCTTGGCCGGTCGGGCGGCCGATGGGGCAATGGACGTTATCACCGCCATCGAAACCGAGGTGCGCCGGGCGCTGCGGCACGCACCGGAGTCGGGGCGCCTGCTCATCTCTCGGGTGCGTGATCGTGTCGTTGGACCACCGGACTGGTGGACGATAGTTGAGGTGGACGGGCGCTCCATTTCCGCGGCGTCTTCGGTGCGCACGATTGCTGAGGCGATGCGCGATGCAGGGGTGACGTTGGCGCCTGAGGACCGGATCCTCGTCATACCCGCCGATGCTCCGGAGCCAGATACCTTCGACGTCGCCCGTGTGGCGTACGCCGCCTCGGAGGAATCAACCTCCGACCTGCCCGTGCCGCCCCGTGCGGTCGTCCCAAGAGACGCGCCGCTGCGCGTGGCCCCCGCCGTCTTGGCACGCCTTGGGCAGGCCTCGCCCGTCGGCATGGCCGGCGCGAACCTCCCCTCCACCTACGGACGGATCGTGGTGGAGCGTGCGACGACCTTTCGCGTGGTCGACGACGGCTTCCCGTTCCAGATGCGCGCGGCGGCGACCACCGTCGAGGAGGCTCTCAATGCCGTTGGCATGCCCGTGCGGGAGGCGGACTCCGTCCTGCCGGGGCGCGCCGCCCTGCTCGCACCCGGCCTGAAGGTCACGGTGGTGCGCGCACCGGTCGTCCGATTCATCGACCACGGATCGGCGGCCACGCGCAGCACGCGGGCGACGACGGTGGCCGAGTTGCTTGCCGAGGCGGGCGTGCAACTCGGGCCGCTGGATCGTGTCGAACCGGATCTTGAGGAGCCGGTGCCCGAACGCGGCGAGGTCCGCGTGATCCGCGTTGAGGAACGCGAGGTCCGTCTCGTCGAGACGGTGCCTCACGCGACGACAGAGGTGCTGTTGCCGGGCTTCGCGTCGTGGCAGCCGGTGACCGTGCGGGACGGGCGTGACGGCGAACGTGACGTGACCTACCGAGTGCGCGTCGAGGATGGCGTCGAGACGGCGCGCATCCCGGCGCAAGTGATTGACCTCGCACCGGCAATCGCGCAGATCGTGGCGCGGCCGGCCCCGACACGACTGGAGACGGTGCCGGGTGCCGGCCTGTTGCGCCTCTCGACCGATGGTAGCCCGCCACCCGGCCTGAACTACGTTCGCACGGTGCAGGTCGTGGCGACCGCCTACGATCCCGGCCCGGTGAGTACCGGCAAGAGTCCCGGTGACCCGGGGTACGGGATCACCGCAACCGGGGCGCGCTTTGCGCCGGGCATCGTTGCCGTCGACCCGCGCGTGATCCCCTTCCGCACGAGGATGTGGGTCCCCGGCTACGGGTTCGGTGTCGCCGCCGACACCGGGTCAGACATCCAGGGGCATCGCATCGACGTGGGCTTCGATGCCTACTGGGAAGCGGTGCGGTGGGGCCGCCGTTCCGTGACGGTCTACGTGCTGCCGTAGGCGCCGTGGCGGGATCCCCGGCAGGGGCCGGAGGCGGCTGGAACGACGGGTACGATCTGGCGATGCGCGGACGTCACGGCCCGATTCCTTCATCCCGGGCACACCCCGTTCGCCGAGTGTCGTCGCCTGCGGATCCGGAAGGCGTGCCCGTGGCCGACCGCCCCCTGCCGCCGGTGCCGTCCGACCTGACGAATGCGGCCGCGGTCGGGAGGCTGCTCTCGCATCACGGCATCTGGCTGACCAAGTCACTCGGTCAGCACCTGCTTGTTGACCGGGCGATCCTCGATCGCATCGTGTCGTCGGCCAACCTCCATCCCGAGATGGAGGTCTTGGAGATTGGGCCTGGCGTTGGCGTGCTGACCGCCGAACTGGTGCGGCACGTGCGTCGTGTCGTGGCGGTCGAGGTCGACGCAAGGATGGCGCGGGTGCTGCGCACGACGGTGCCTGGCCCGGTCCTCGAAGTCATCGAGGCCGACGCGATGACGGTCAATCCGGCCGAACTGTTCGGTGGGCGGCCGTATGCCCTCGTGGCAAACCTGCCGTACAACGTGGCGACGGCGATCATCCGGCGGTTGCTTGCCCTCCCGGCGCCAGTGCGACCGGTCCAGATGGTGGTGATGATCCAGCGTGAGGTCGCCAAACGGATGGCGGCGCAGCCGGGCGACCTGACGGCCCTTGGGGTCGAGATTCAGGTTGCGGCGGAGACGACGGTGCTGTTCGAGGTGCCCCCAACCGCCTTCTTCCCCGCACCGGAGGTGACCTCGGCGGTGCTGCGCTTGCGCCCGCATGACGAACCGGCGGTGCCGCTGGTGCCGACGCCACGGCGCTTCGGGCAACTGGTGCGGTCGGGTTTCGCGCACCGGCGCAAGCAACTGCACAACGCATTGGGCACGCTTGGGGTTGGTACCCCGCGGATCGATGCGGCCCTCGAAACGGCGGGTATCGCACGGTCGCGCCGTGCCGAGACGCTGACCCTCGCGGAATGGTCGGCGCTGTCGCGGGCGATCTGGGGGGCCGATGGCGCGCACCCGGGTGATGGCGATGCGGCGGTGGGGGACGGCCTGAGCGGCGGCGACGGGGTCGACGCGATCCGTGTCGAGGTGCCGGAGGCTGGCCGGTGAGGGCCATCGTCGGCCTCGGCAACTACGGCCCGGCGTATCGGCACACCCGCCACAACGCCGGGTGGATGGTGCTTGACGAACTCGAGCGCCGCTGGCGTGCGTCCATGCCGGTGGTGGCGCGCCACTCCAAGGTGGCCCGCGCAACGGTCGATGGCGAAGACGTCTTGCTGGTGCGCCCGCAGACGTACATGAACGAGAGCGGCAAGGCAGTACGCGCCCTAGTCGAGAAGGATGGGCTGGGCGTCACCGACCTGATGGTGGTCTACGACGACCTCGACCTCGCCGCCGGGCGCGTGCGCGTTCGGGCTTCGGGCAGTGCGGGCGGGCACCGTGGCATCCTGTCGATCCAGGCCCACCTGCGCGACATGGCACGGATGCTTCCTCGCATCGAACCGGTGGATGGGCAGGTGCCGTTCCCACGCGTCAAGATCGGGATTGGGCGCCCCCCATCCGGCATCGACCCCGTTGAGTACGTGCTGAAGCCGTTCCTGCCGGACGACCTGACGGTGATGGTGCCGGCGTTCGTGACGGCGGCCGATGCGGTGGCCGGTTGGTTGCGTGACGGCATCGATGCGACGATGAACCGCTACAACGCCAACGATGCACCACGCCCGTCAAGGCCTCCGCGTCCGCCTCGCGTGCCGGTTGCGGATGGCGTGCCGGTGACGAATGTGGATGCCGCTGCGGCGCCGGATGGGTCGGCACCGAACTCGTTACGACCGGAGGCACCCGCGCCGCGCGATTGATCGCCCCGTGCCTTCATTCTTAGCGGGGCCTCATGAGGCGACTCTCAGAGCCGCGATCGCGTGTGTGGGCGTTCCAGGCGACGTACCTCAACTTGGCGCCTCACCTTGACCTGAACCACCCGAACTGACCCACGACCCGACCCGGATAGCCGGGCAACCGGTGCCGTGCCGAGCGTCACCGCAGAAAGGCCCGATGCTTCCGATGCGACTCTCCGGCCTCCTCCCGCTTCTCGACGACTCCGCGGCGATCCGCCATCTGGTCGACCTTGCCGGGCTGGCCCTGCCTCCCGGGGTGGTGAGCGACGAGGGTGGCCCGCCGACCCTAGCGGCGCCGCAAGTGCAGGCGGTCGTGCGGGAGTCGGCGAAGTCGATCGTGGTGGCGGCGTTGCAGTCGCGTGCCGGACGTCCGCTGGTGGTGGTCGCCCCAGACGCGGTGCGGGCGCAGGCGTGGGTGCAGGACGTGCAGGCGTGGTCAGAGGCGCCTGACCGTGTGCTGTACCTGCCTGGCTTCGATGCCGGGCCGTGGGAGCAGTTGCCGGCCATCCCGGACACCGTCGGCGCACGGGCGGCGACGATGGTGCAACTGGCGGCGATCCACGCCGGGCGCGGCGGGTCATCCGGCCCGGCACCGGTCGTGGTGACCAGTGCTTCGGGCCTGCTGCACATGGTGGCGTCGCCTACCGACTTTGCACCGCGCGTGGTGCAGGTGCGCCCGGGTGCGACCGTCTCGATGGATCGCCTGGTGGAGCAGTTGACGAGCAGCGGCTACGGGCGCGTCGGCTTGGTGGAGGCACCGGGATCGTTCAGTCGGCGTGGAGGAATCCTCGACCTATTTCCACCCCTCGCTGACTCACCGGTACGCATGGAGTTCTTCGGCGACGAGGTGGAGAGCCTGCGCACCTTTGACCCCGTGACGCAACGTTCGGTCGATCCGCTGCCGGTGTTCCAGTTGGCGCCGGCAACCGAGTTCCCGCTGTGGCATGGGGCGGCGGCGGCGAACTCGCTGCGTGCCCTCGACTGGTCAACGCTGCGCCCCGAGATCCGCGAGGAGTGGGAGTGGCAGGTCCGCGACCTCGAAGCCGGCATGTCGTTCGGCACGATCCCGTTTTACGCGCGGTACCTGATCGAGGATGGTGGCCACGACGCCGCGTGGATCCTTGACTACCTTGCCGACCCGCTGCTCATCCTCGACGAACCCGAGGTGATTGTTGGGGTCATCGACGACCTCGAGGCACATGGCCAGGAGCGACGGGAGCGGCTGACGAACGCCGGTGCCCTGCCCCCGGGGTTCCGCGGGGCGTACCACGATCGGGCGTCCATCTTGCGGCGCATTGCATCGGTGGCGACGATGCACCTGACCTACCGGGCGCCCGGAGGTCTCGACCGGCCCGGGGGCAGCTTCGGGGGGCAAGCTGAATGGCACCCGGAACGCCTGAGCGAGGCGTCGCCCGAGGGTGGCGAGATCATCGCGCGTGAAGGGGCGACGGTAGCCGCCGAGGTGGCTCCCCCTCCGGAGGCCATCGAGGTTCCGGATGGACTGGTGGCCGCCCGTGCCGCGCGCGAGGCGAGGGCGGCGGCCCCGCGAGAGGATGGCACGACCATCACACCGACGGCCATCGAGTCGGTCGTCTCCCTTGGCGACTTTGGGATGGCGCAGACGTTTGGTGGGCGCGTTCGCGATGTTGTCGAGATGTCGCGCCGGCGGCTTCAGGGGCGCCAACGCGTGGTCATCGTGACGCAACAGGCGGCGCGCCTGGCCGAGTTGTACGCCGACCACGGCTTGGACATCGTGCCGGTGGAGTCGCTGGAACGCACCCCGGCGCGTCCAAGCCTCACGTTGGTGCAGGGCCAAGGGAGCGAAGGGTGGGTCAACGAGGACCTTGGCCTGGTTCTCCTGACCGACGTCGAGGTATTCGGGTGGGCGCGTCCACGGCGGTCGGTGCGACGCCGTCGCTACGCGCGCGAGAACCTGCTTGGCGAACTGGCGGTCGGTGACATGGTCGTGCACGTCGAGCATGGAATCGCGCAGTACCAGGGGTTGGTGCGCCGCCGCGTCGATGGCGGTGAGCGCGAGTTCATGCTGCTGCAGTTCCAGGGGGCTGACAAGGTCTACGTGCCGACCGACCAGTTGGACCGCGTGGAACGGTTCGTCGGCGCCGGCGATCACGTCCCCGCCTTGAGCAAGCTGGGTGGGGGTGAGTGGGAGCGTGCCAAGGGGCGCGTCAAGCAATCCGTTGCGGAGGTGGCGCAACAGTTGATCGCCCTCTACGCCGCGCGTGACGAGGCGAAGGCCCATGCGTTCGGGCCGGACACCACGTGGCAGCGAGAACTGGAGGAGGCGTTCCCATTTGTCGAGACCCCCGACCAGTTGGTGGCCATCGACGACGTCAAGCGTGACATGGAGCGCGAGAAGCCGATGGATCGCCTTGTCTGCGGCGATGTTGGCTTCGGCAAGACGGAAGTGGCGGTGCGCGCGGCGTTCAAGGCGGTGCAGGAGGGGAAGCAGGTCGCCGTCTTGGTGCCGACGACGGTCTTGGCGATGCAACACTTCCAGACCTTCAGTCGCCGGATGCAGGCGTTCCCGGTGAAGGTGGAGCTGTTGAGCCGGTTCCGGTCGGCCAAGGAGCAGGATGCCGTGGTGGCGGGCCTTGCAGACCGGTCGGTCGACCTGGTCGTGGGCACGCACCGGCTGTTGAGCAAGGACATCAAGTTCGGTGACCTCGGCCTGCTGGTCGTCGATGAGGAGCAACGCTTCGGCGTCACGCACAAGGAGCGCCTGAAGCAGTTGCGGACGGATGTGCACGTCCTGACGCTGACGGCGACGCCGATCCCGCGCACCCTGCACCAGAGCATGGTGGGGATGCGCGACATGAGCGTGATCGAGACGCCGCCGGAGGCGCGGCTGCCGGTCAAGACGTACGTGACGGGGAACGACGATTCCCTCGTGCGCGAAGCGATCCTGAACGAGGTCGACCGCGGTGGGCAGGTCTTCGTCGTGCATAACCGTGTGCAGACGATCCAGGCGGTGGCGCGGAAGCTGTCGCGCCTGGTACCGGAAGTGGACATCACCATCGGGCCTGGCCAGATGGAGGAGGACCAACTCGAGAAGGTGATGGTCGAGTTCAGTCAGGGGTCCCACGACGTCCTGGTTTGCACGACGATCATCGAGAGTGGCTTGGACCTGCCCAACGTCAACACGATCATCGTGCAGGATTCCGGCATGTTTGGCCTCGCACAGCTGTACCAGTTGCGGGGGCGTGTCGGTCGGTCGGGGCAGCAGGCGTACGCGTACTTGCTGTATGAGCCAAACCGCCGGATGACCGAGACGGCCGAGAAGCGGTTGCGGTCGATCTTCGAGGCGACCGACCTCGGTTCGGGCTTCAAGATCGCCATGAAGGACCTGGAGATCCGAGGTGCGGGCAACCTCTTGGGGCCGGAACAGAGCGGATTCATGAACTCGGTCGGGTTCGACTTGTACTGCCGCCTGGTGTCCGAGGCGGTGGAGGAGTTGCGGGGCAAGCGGGTCATCCCGGCGACCGATCTGGTCATCGACCTGCCGTTGGGTGCGCACCTGCCGGACGGCTACGTTGGCGATCCGGACGTCAAGGTTCGGCTCTACCGGAGGCTTGCCGCCCTCGAGACGTTGGACGAAGTGGAGGCGGCGGCGACGGAGTTCGCGGATCGCTTCGGGCCGATGCCGGCTCCGGTGGTCGACCTCTTCTACCTGCTGGGCGTGAAGGCGAAGGCTCGCGCGCGGTACGTCCGGGGAATCGAGACGCAGCAGGGCTTGACGACCGGTCCCGAGATCGTGCTGAAGCTTTCGCCGTTCGTCACGTGTGATCGCGTTGCCCTCTACAAGGCGTTTGGGTCACGGGCGGTCGTGCGCATGGGGCAAGTGCGCGTGCCGCGTTCCGCCGGGGATACGGCGTGGCGTCGTGAGCTTGACACCGTGCTTGACTGCCTGCGGGTCGTTGAGGTGAAGCCGGCCGACACAGGCGTGCCCGCCGGTGGCGCATGATGGGCGCATGCATCATTGGTCCGACTGGGCGGGCCTGCCGGGGTGGTGCCCGGAACTCCCTGCTATATTCGACGCCGGGTTCAGGTCGCAACTGAACCTGCCTCGTCACTTGGCTGGTGGTGTCGCATCGGCCGGAAGCCATTTCGGGATCACGCATGGCAGTCGCAGCAAAGAAGTTGGTCATCGTCGAGTCGCCCGCCAAGGCGAAGACGATCGAGAAGTTCCTCGGTCGGGGGTACGCCGTCAAGGCATCCCTCGGCCATGTGCGTGACCTGCCGAAGCGACGGCTTGGCGTAGACCTCGAGGATGGCTTCTTGCCGTCGTACGTGGTACCGACCGAGAAGAAGGAGCTGGTGAAGGAGCTGGCGACCTTGGCGCGTGGCGCGTCGGAGTTGTTGCTGGCGACGGACCCTGACCGCGAGGGCGAGGCGATTGCGTGGCACCTGCTGCAGGCGGTGCAGCAGAAGGGCAAGCCCCCCATCCCGGCGCGTCGCGTGGTCTTCCATGAGATCACCCGCACGGCGGTGCAGGAGGCGTTGCGCCATCCGCGTGAGATTGACCTGAACCTCGTCAAGGCGCAGCAAGGTCGGCGCGTCATCGACCGGCTCGTGGGCTACAAGCTGAGCCCGCTGCTATGGAACAAGGTGCGCAAGGGACTCTCCGCCGGTCGCGTGCAGTCGGTGGCCGTCCGCCTGATCGTCGACCGCGAACGCGAGGTTGAGAAGTTCGTGCCAGTCGAGTACTGGACCGTCGAGGCGCTGGTGAAGTGCATCGGGCGCGTGGCGCAACGGGGCAAGGTTCTGCGCGACACGATGACCCTTGCGCTGGTGCAGCGTGATGGCGAGAAGCTGGAACTCGGCAACGGCGAGTTGACCAGTGCCGTCGTGGCGGATTTGCGCCGATCCACCTACGTGGTGGCGGATGTGCGCCAGCGGCAGCAGGTGCGGAACCCGGCGGCGCCGTTTATCACCAGCACGATGCAGCAGGATGCGGGCCGTCGCCTTGGCTTCACCGCGAAGCGCACGATGACCGTGGCGCAGCAGCTGTACGAGGGCCTGGAGGTTCCCGGCGAGGGGACGATTGGCCTCATCACGTATATGCGCACCGACTCCCCCCAGGTGGCCAAGGAGGCGCAGGACGAGGTCCGCGGCCTGATCGCCGAGAAGTTCGGGGCGGAATACGTGCCGGCGCAACCTCCCGTCTACAAGACGCGGGCGAAGGGCGCGCAGGAGGCCCACGAGGCCATCCGCCCGACCAGTAGCCTGCGCCTGCCGGAGACGCTGCGCCCGCACCTGACTTCCGACCAGTACCGCTTGTACTCGCTCGTCTGGAAGCGGTTCGTGGCCAGCCAGATGCTTGGCGCGACCTATGACACGGTTGCCGTCGACGTGGTGGCGCGCCCGGAGGGTGTCGCCGAGGGCGGTTCGCCGACCTACACCTTGCGGGCGAACGGGTCGATCCTGCGCTTTGCGGGCTTCCTGAAGGTGCTGGATGCCGTCGAGGGCGATGGCGAGGAGGCCGACAAGCGATCCAAGCTGCTGCCCGAGGTCACTGTCGGCGAGGCGCTGGCGCTTGAGACGGTCGACGGCACGCAGCACTTCACGCAGCCGCCGCCGCGCTTCTCCGAGGCGACGCTGATCAAGGCACTGGAAGAGGATGGCATTGGCCGTCCGTCGACGTACGCCCCGATCCTTTCGACGATCCAGGAGCGCGAGTACGTCAAGCGCATCGAGCGCGTCCTGCGACCGACCGACCTCGGGATGATCGTGAACGACCTGTTGGTTGAGCACTTCCCAGATGTCGTTGACGCCGGTTTCACGGCCCACATCGAGGGGCAACTGGACCAAGTCGCCGACGGTGAGGGCGACTGGGTTCCGGTCGTCGATCAGTTCTACAAGCCGTTCGCCGAGAACCTTGAGAAGGCGCGCGACCTGATGGAGCGCGTCGAGATCGCGGATGAGCCGTCGGACGAGACGTGCGACCTATGTGAACGCCCGATGGTGATCAAGACGGGGCGCTACGGCAAGTTCTTGGCCTGTTCCGGCTTCCCGGAGTGCCGGAACACCCGCACCTTGGTGACGCGCATCGGCGTCCCCTGCCCGGATTGCGGGGGAGATTTGTTGGAGCGCAAGTCGCGGCGCGGCCGGATGTTCTATGGGTGCATCAACTACCCCACTTGTACTTTCGCGAGTTGGCAGCGCCCAGTGCCAGAACCGTGCCCGGTTGATGGCAAGATGCAGACCATTCAGGCGGGCGGCAAGGTCGTGTGTACCGTGTGTGGTCACGTGACAATCCGGGTCCGGCAGGAGGAAGACCTGCCCGTCGATCCCGGGGACGACGAGGGCGCACCCGACGCCGATGCCGAGGAGGCGCCTGCACTGGTCGCGGCGAGCGCGTAGCGGCGTGCGCCCGGCGTCGCGCGGGGGGATTGGTTCGGGGTTCCGCGCGGCGCCGGAGACGCCCCCTGCGATGGTTGCGGTCGTCATGTGTCAAGTAGGGGCGCGCCGACTCGTCGGTTAGCGAACCTTTCGGCGCGCGTCGGTGGCGGTGGCGGCGAGTGCGGTCGCACCGAACATTCCGATGGCCAGTGCCCACGCGCGGCCATCATCTTCGATATGTTGGTCCACGCTGCGCACCGACTCGAAGAGGCCTTTGCGGAAGCCGAGATAGTCGAAGCCCGGATCGACGCTTGACCCATTCCCGGGGCCGGGCACCATCGGCAGGACGGGCAGCGTCGGCGCGATGCGCCACAACCCGAGGGTGGTCACGACCGGTTCCGGCGGGTAGATCGTGAGCAGTTGGTCGTGGTCGCGTTCGGTGGCGACGGCGAGGGCGTAGACGTTCCCTCCGAAGATTGCGAGGGCGATGGCGAGGGCAACGATCTGGGTCGGGGCGACGGTACGCCCGGCACGGGGGCCGAGGGCGGCGAGGGCGACGGCGATGCAGGGATACGCAACGGCGGCGTGACGGTAAAAGGTGATCGGCGAGATATTGTCGGCGGCGATCGTCGCTGGCGTCAGGAAGATCACGGTGGTGCCAAGTGCGGTCGCGAGAGGGATGCCGACGAGGGCGGGCATACGACGCGCAAGGATCGCCATCCCCGCGAGGATGACGAGGAGGGTGGCGGTGCCGATGGGGACCCCAGCCTCGCGGGGTAGGCCGATCGTCTCGGCGTACCACGGCAGGTTGTTGCGGATGATGCTGTCGAGGTTCGGCCACGCGTGCGTGACCGACGCGATGTTGGCCCACCCACCCGGCCACGCGATGCCGAGGTCGCGAAGCATGATCGCGCTGAACGCGGCAGTCGGGGCGACGACGACGGCGCCGCCCAGAAGAAGCGCACGCCACGTGGCCGCCGACCATCGCCTTGGCCTCGCAGTGGCGAGGGCGCCGATCACGATTCCGCCGACGTAGACCATGCCTTCGGGTCGCGTGAGGAGCGACGCCGCCCCGGCGACTCCGGTGGCGACGGCAAGTCGGATCGAGAGCGTGCCTTCACCGCGCAGAGCGGGTGCCACGTGGGCACCGAGGGCGACGAAGGCGGTGAGGAAGGTCGCAAAGGTGCCGTCTGGTTGGGCGGCCCCGAAGACGTAGGTGCGCGCGTGCGGGATCGTGGCCATCATGATCGCGACGGCCACGGCCCACGTACGACCAGCGCCGACGCCTCGCGCGGCGGCCCACGTGGCGACCGGCAAGAAGGCGGTCACGACGATGGCGGGGGTCCGCAAGGCAGCATAGGTGTGCCCGAGGAGTCTGAAGGCGCCCTCGG
>CAILQO010000507.1 GCA_903836285.1 uncultured Chloroflexota bacterium | reverse complement strand
ACGATCATCGGCCGACCAAGTTCGGCGTGGATCGCATCCAACTCGGCGGCCAACTTGCCCGCACCCTCCGCCGTTTGGCCCGTTTGCATGTACCACCCGTAATACCGGTTGATGCACACCACGTCGGACAACCGTAACCACGACATCGGCGTGTCGTGCAGCGCCACCACCGTCGCCGGGCGCGACGGGTCCGCGGCGTGCGCCCGGCCGATCAGGCCCCCGAGGAACGTCGCGCCGGCCACCGCCGCCGGGTCGTCATCGGCCACCGGTCGCAGGAAGCTGATCGGGAACGGCTCATTCGCAACGCTCCACATGATGACGCTCGGGTGGTTGCGGTCCCGCGCAATCAACTCGTCGAGTTGCGCCTCGCACCGCTCACGGCGCGCCGCGATCACGTCCGGCGGGTCGGCGAACCCCAACCCCACCGCCGGGATCTCGCTGATCACCAAGATTCCTTCGCGGTCGCACAGTTGCAGTGCCTCGTCGGCGTACGGGTAGTGCGCCGTCCGGTACGAGTTCGCGCCCACCCACCGCAGCAACGCGTGGTCGCGTACCAGCACCGGCAACGCCAAGCCTCGCCCGTAAATCGGGAAGTCCTCGTGCTTCCCGAAGCCCTTCAGGAAGATCGGCTTGCCGTTCAGCAACAACCGGTCACCCCGTACCTCGATCGTGCGGATGCCAACCTCAAGCGCATACGCATCGGTCGCCTCGCCGTGCCCGTCGAAGAGGCGCACCGTCAGTGTGCAAAGGTGCGGGTCCTCCGGGCACCACGGCCGCGCGTCCGGTACCTCAACGACCGCGGTCGCGTGCCCACCACCGATGTTCACTGGCACGTGAAAGGTCCGCGGGCCATCGACGAGGGTCACCTCACCGACGCCGTCCCAAGACACGTTGGTCCGCACGTCGACGTGCACACGCCCGTCGGCGCCGTGAAGAGTCGTCGTCACCGTCACCGCGTCGATGTGGCACGCCGGCACCGCGATCAGATGCACCGGCCGGTGGATGCCGGCGTACGGGAAGAAGTCGTACGTCGTCGCCGGGAAGCTGCCAAGCATGCCACCGCCCGGCCCGGCCCCCGGTGGGACGCGCGTCACCAGCAACTCGTTCTCGACGCGAATCGCGAGGCGCGTCGGGCCATCCCAGTTGACGTGGTCGGTGATGTCGACCACAAACGGCAGGTGGCCACCCTCGTGCCCGCCGACCTCGGTGCCGTTCGCCCAGACGCGGGCGGCGTAGTTCGCCGACCCCACGCGGATCAGCACCCGGTGGCCGTGCCATGCGGCGGGCACGTGAACCTCAGTGGCGTACCACGCGGCGCCGAGGTAGTCCCGGGTGTCCTCAAACTGCTCGTTCCAACTGCCCGGTACCGCGATCGTGCGCGGCGCCGGCAGGTGGTCGTGCCACCCCTGCGCCTCGCCGACGCCATCCGGGTCGACCTGGAAGCGCCACAGGCCAGAGATGTCGACAGCGTGCCGGAGGCGATTCTGTTGCGGGTACAGCATGGGCGATAGCGTCCTTCGAACGGCGCCGCACAGTCATGGCCTACGACCGGAACGGCCACTGGCCCCCGCGTGCGCGCACATGCGCCACGGTACCCCGAACTGCCACGCGATGACCCTTCGCGCACGCCACTGGCCCCGGCAAGCCACCACCTGCGAAGTACATACCGGTACGGGGTACGGAATCCCCTGATACAGGGGTTTTCCCCAGACGCAGGCGACCGGATTCTCGGCCATAACTGAGGTGTGCGATGCCCGCGCAGGCGACCGGTTGGATAGGCCCGACGGCCCGACGCACACGCACGATTGGGGCACCTCGATGAAGAAGCAGGTTCTGGTCCTCGGCGGTAACTTCGGCGGACTCACGGCGGCGATCGCGCTCAAGAAGGCGTTGCACGGTGACGTCGACGTGACGGTCATGTCCGACCGCGACTACTTCCTCTACAACCCGTCGCTGATTTGGCTGCCCTTCGGCCTGCGCACGCGCGACGACATCACCTTCAAGGTCGGCCCAACCTTCGAGGCGGCAGGCGTTGAGTTCGTCCAGAAGGCCGCCGCCAAGATCGAACCCGAGTTGAACCGGGTCGTCGACGTCGACGGTGTCATTCACCCGTACGACTACTTGGTCATCGCAACTGGCACCGTGAACGACTGGGACCGGGTCCCAGGGGTGAAGGAGAACGCCGGCACGATTGTGACCCTTGCGGACGCCGAGGACTCCGGACGCCGGTGGCGCGAGTTCCTCAACGACCCGGGCGACATCGTCATCGGTGCAACCCAAGGTGCGTCGTGCTTCGGCGCCGCCTACGAGTACCTCTTCAACGTGTCGTATCAGCTGCGCAAGGCGGGCATCAAGAAGCAGGTCAAACTGACCTACGTGACTGCCGAACCGTACCTTGGGCACTTCGGGATTGACGGGATGCCCACCGGCGAGTTCATGGTCGACATGTTCATGAAGAAGGAGTCGATCACCGGCATAACCAACATGGCGATGGAGTACGTCTCAAAGGACGCGGTCAAACTCGCAGACGGCCGCGAGTTGCCCTTCAAGTACGCCATGGTCGTGCCCCCATTCTTAGGGATCGACGCGGTGCGGTCGTGCGACACCATCTCGAACGCCGCTGGCTTCGTCCCCGTCCGAGACACCTACCAGACGAAGACGTACGACAACGTCTACGCCGTCGGCCTCGCCGCCGCCGTGCAGGTGCCATGGACGACGCCGGTGGCTGTGGGCGTCCCAAAGACGGGCTTCCCGACGGAGATCCAGGCGCACGTCGCGGCGGCGAACATTTCCTCCCAGATTGCAGGCCTCGTTCCCACCAGAGAGAAGCCGTTTGCCGAGATCCCCGCCCTCTGCGTGATGGACGCCGGCAACAACGGCATCATGTTGCTCGGCGATCACATGCTGAAGCCTCGCCGCGCGGCGATGCTCATTCCCGGGCCGCAGAACCACGCGATCAAGGTCGGCCTCGAAAAGTACTTCCTTTGGAAGTCCCGTACCGGCCGGGTCAACCTGCCGTAGCTCGGCAATCGGCATGCGCGCTGCCTGACCCAACGGGCCCCCGTCGACTTCGGCGGGGGCCTCGCCATCCACGGCGCGACCGCGCCGTTACCGCCTACGGAACCTCGTAGTGGCGGATGGCGTCAAGATCGAGTTCACACCCGAGACCCGACAGGTCGGGCACCATCGCGTGACCGTCGGTGAACGTCATCGGCGCCTGCACCAGCATGTGTTCGCGCACCCAGCTGCCCACAAGGTCGCTCGGCAGGACACAGTTCCGGGTTGCCGCGCAGGCGTGCAGGTACGCATGTTCCGCGATGCCGAGATCGACGCCCGACCCATGCCAGACGTTCGATCCATACGCCGCCGCCATCGACGCCATCCGCACGAACTCGACCATTCCACCCCCAAGATTGAAGTGGTCGCACGCCTCCGCCTTGATCGCGTTCACGACGTCGCGCGGGCTCCCTAGGTGCAGGGCGAGGGGGACGTCGATCGCCGCGCGGATCTGGCGATACCAGTCGAGGTTCCACTTCGGCACGGGGTCCTCGTACATCGCGATGGTCGGGAAGCGGGCGAGGCGCCGCGCCAACCCGATCGCCTCGACGGGTCGGTAGAACCGCTCGTTTGGGTCCAGCGTCAACGTGAAGTCTGGCCCGGCGGCGTCGAGGATCGCCTGCACCCGCGCCTCCCACGGGTCGTCGATGGCGCACTTCATCTTGAGGCCGTGAAAGCCACGCGCCTTCGCTTCGCCGGCCGCACGCGCCGCGTCCGACGGCGACATCTGCCCAATCCAATAGTCAACGGCCACCCGGTCGCGCACCTTGCCCCCAAGCAAGGCGTGAACAGGCAGGCCGACGGCGCGACCGACGAGGTCGAACACGGCGATCTCGAAGGCGTCGTACGCCGGATTGATGCGCCCGTTCCCGTGCAAGCCTTCGTGCGAACGACCCGTCGCCGCACCCTCCGCACGACCGATCGCGATGGGCAGGTCTTGCAAGCAGATCCGTCGCGGATCGAGACCAACGAGTGACGCCGCCGCCGCCTCAACCGCACCGCGACCGACCCCTCGACCCGTCTCGCCGATGCCATACAGGCCCTCGTCGGTTTGTAGGCGGATGATGTGCTTTGGGACGTGATCCCACGTCGCCGGGCCGTACTCCTCGCTATTGACCGTCCCCGCGCGCGCCGGGACCACCACGGTCCAGATATCGCACTCCGTGATCCGCATCGGCTTCCCTCCCCTCGCGCAGGATAGTGGGCTGGCGTCCGGCACGTGGGCGCCAACTTCTCGGCACCCAGCCACGTACCCTTTCGGCACCAGCATGGGACAGGTCGTCACCCGCGAGGTGCTTGCCGGGGCCGTCGACGCCGCACGACGGGACAGCAAGCGCATCGTCCTCACCAACGGCGTCTTTGACCTGTTGCACGTCGGCCATGCACGCCTGTTGGCTGAGTGTCGCGCACACGGTGACCTGGTGATCGTCGGTGTGAACGGCGACGCGTCAGTGCGCGCGCTTGCCAAGGGTCCCAACCGGCCGCTCGTGCCCGAGGCGGATCGCGCCGAACTGGTCGCCTCCCTTGGGGCCGTCGATTTGGTCACTATCTTCAACGAAGTCACGGCACACGACCTCGTTGCTCTGGTTCGACCAGACGTGTACGTCAAGGGTGGCGACTACCGGCCCGACGGCGCCCACGACAGCGACCCGAGGCCCGTCTTGCCCGAGGCCCCACTCGTGCGCGAACTCGGTGGCACGGTCGTCCTGATACCGGTCGCCCCCGGCCGTTCGACGACGGCCCTTGCGCGCAAGATCGCTGGCGGCACGGGGTGACAGGTCTGCCTATCCCCCCCGGGACCGGAAGCTCGCCCTCACCCCTCTCCCGCGTCGCTTCGGGGGATTGGGCAGGGGGCGGGGGCTCTCCCTCGGCCCTCTCCCGTCGCAACGGGGGAGGGGATGGGGAAGGGGCTTCTCCACCTGCCCAATCACCGCGCCCCACCCGCGGCGGGCTCGTTGGGAACGTCCTGCGCCTGACTCTTGGGAACGTCGGGTCGCGCGTCCTCGGGCTTGCGCGTGAGCAGGTGGTGGCGGCGCTGTTCGGCACGTCGGTCGCCGCCTCGACGTTCAGCGCTGCCAGTCGCGTCCCGACGATGGTCTATGACCTGCTGATCGGGGGCGCCCTCTCTTCGGCACTTGTGCCGGTCTTCGCCGAGGTCGCCGCCCGGCAGGAGGCTGCCACCGCCCGCGGCGAGGTGCCCCGTCCGGAAGACGACCTCGGGACCGTCGCCGGAGCCGTCCTCGGCGTGGCACTTGCCGTCCTCGTGCCGGTCGCCGCCCTCCTCATGGTGCTAGCCGAACCACTCATGGACGTGCTTGGCGCCGGGTTCGCGCCCGAGGACCGGGCGACTGCCACGCTACTCGTCCGCCTTGCCATGCCGGTAATCGTCCTGACCGGTGTCGCCGCCGTCTTCCAGGCGATCCTGCTTGCCCGCCGAGAGATGACGCGCCCGGCCATCGCGCCGGCCACCTACAACCTTGGGATCATCGTCGGCGCCCTTGCCCTGACCCCCTGGCTCGGCGTCGCCAGCCTCGTGGTGGGCATGCTTGCCGGGGCGGCCGCCCAGGTTTGGGTGCAGCGACCGGGCGCCGCCACCGGACTACGGCTCCGGGTCTTCACGCCCGGCGACCGGTTCGGCGCACTGCGCCACCCAGCGGTGCGACGCATCCTCCGGCTCTACGGCCCGGTCGCCGGGGGGCTGCTGATCAGTGCTGCTGGGATCGCCCTCGACACGCGCCTCGCCTCCCAGACCGGCGAAGGAAGCCTGGCGGCGATGCGCTACGCCACGACCGTGGTGCAGTTGCCGCTCGGCCTGGTCGCCTCGGCGCTCAGCGGTGCGGTGTTGCCGGTGCTTGCCCGCTACGGACGTTCGGGCATCCGCGACGCCGGCTTCCAGGACACCCTTGCTGGTGCGCTTGCCGCCGCCATCCTGATGGTCGCCCCCCTCATGGTCGGTGCGATCGTCCTGCGAGATCCGATCGTTCGCCTGCTCTTCGCGCGGGGTGCCTTCGACGAGGTCGGCGTCGCCCTAACGACAATGGCACTCCTGTGGTACGCCCCGCAACTGCCGTTCGTCGCCATCGACCAGCTGCTGATCGCCGCCTTTTACGCCGTCCAGGACACGCGCGTGCCTGTCCTTGCAGGCGTCGCCGGAGCGGTGACCTTCGCAGCCGTGGCGGTCGTGGCCTCCCCCACGATGGGAATGGCGGGCCTCGTCGGCGCAAACACCGTGCAACATGCGGCGCACGCGACGATCCTCGCCGTGATCCTCGTGCGCCGGGGCTTCGCTCCGGGTGCCGGGCGCCTCGGCGCCGTGGTCCGCGCCGGAATCGCCGCCGCAACAATGGGCGCGGTGATCGCCGCCGTTCAAGCGGGGCTGCCAGCACCATCCGGAACCTCCGAGCTTATCCTCCATTTGATGGCGACCGGTGGCGCCGGCATGGCCGCGTACGCGATGACCCTGGCCGGCTTGCGCGGCCCTGAGGTTGCGTGGGTCACCGGACGGATCGCCTCCCTCCGGCACCGGAGCGACGCACGCGATGGGTGACCTTGAGCGGCGCCACATCCCCGCTCTTCCTCAAGGGGAGTGGCAAGGGGAAGGGTCTGGACGGCGACCACAAGGTCGGCGGCGTCGTGGAACCCTCGCCCGCGCCGCGTCGCACCCAGCCGACGGGCCATCGCCATCCGTCGCCGACCCCGGTGCCAGGGCCGTTCTCGAGGTCGCACGTGGCGTGATCACAAGCCTCCGGCCACGGCAATGGCCGAAGAACGCCGTCGTCCTCGCCGGCCTACTCTTCGCCCTCGAACTCGGCAAGCCGGATGCGGTGGTGCGGGCGGTCACCGGTGCGTTCCTCTTTTGCCTGCTTTCAAGCACCGTGTACCTGGTGAACGACGTGCTCGACCGCGCCAAGGACCGCCTGCACCCCTTCAAGCGCTTACGCCCGATCGCCGCCGGGATCGTGCCGGTCCCGCTCGCCCTCGGCATCGCCGCGGGGATCGGTATCTCCTCCCTCGCGTGGTCGATTGCGCTTGAACCGGCGTTCGGCGCCGCTGCCGGGGCGTATCTCACCCTGCAGGCGCTCTACGTCGTCGTCCTCAAGCACCTCGTGATCCTCGACGTGCTCGCCGTTGCCGGTGGGTTCGTCATTCGCGCTGTCGCTGGCGCGTTCGCCATCGGCGTCCCGGTATCGCCGTGGTTGTACGTGTGCACGATGTTGCTGGCCCTGTTCCTGGCGCTCGGGAAGCGGCGGCAGGAGATCGCGCTGCTCGCCGCCGAAGCGCACGGACACCGGCCCGTCCTCCGCGGGTACACCCTGCCGCTTGTCGACCACCTGATCGGGATTGTCACCACTGCCCTGCTTGTCTCGTACATGCTATACACCTTCACGGCGGACGGGCTCCCGGACAACCACGCGATGATGCTGACCATCCCGTTCCCGCTCTACGGCGTATTCCGGTACCTCTACCTGATCCACGTGCGCGGCGACGGCGGCGCCCCCGAGGAAGTGCTGCTCCGGGATCGCCCGATCGCCCTCGTCGGCATCGCATGGGTCGTTGCTTGCGTTGCGATCCTCTACGCGGGCAGGTAAGGGTGTCCGGGGCACGTCGGTTCGCGGACCACGACCAGTGTCCGGCGCGTTCAGGTGAACGGTGATGTACCGCCTCGACTTCCATTCCCACACGGGCCACTCGCGCGACAGCGCCCTTCCCGCCGCTGCCCTGCTGCGCGACGCCGTGCGTGCGCGGGTGAGCGTGCTATGTGTCACCGACCACGACACCATCGAAGGTGGCAAGCAGGCGGCGTCGATTGCGCGGGTCCGGGCCGACGAGCATCCGGGCCTCACCGTGATCGTCGGTGAGGAAGTCATGTCATCTGAGGGCGAGATCGTCGGCCTCTTCCTCACCGAGACAATCGCGCGTGGGCTCCCTCCCGCCGAGGTGGCGAGGCGCATCCGGGGTCAGGGCGGGATTGTCACGATCCCACACCCGTTCGACCGGCTGCGCGGGTCGCGGTTGCACGAAGGCGCCCTGCGCATGCTTGTGGACGCCGGCCTCGTCGACGCCATCGAGGGCCGGAACGCCCGCGTCACCATGGCATCGGACAACGACCGTGCCGTGGCGTTCGCGCGGGACCACGGACTCGCGGTGATCGGCGGGAGCGACGCCCACGTGCGCGGCGAGGTCGGCGCCGCGTACTCGACCCTCGACGTGCCGCCCGCCACCGACGCCGCCGGCCTGCGTGCCCAACTGCCAGCAATGGGGCTTGGCGGGGGCCGCAGCAATCCGGCGGTCCATTTGGGCAGCGCCGCCGCGAGGTGGGGGCGACGCCTCGGCCTGCTCCCCGAGACCATCATCCTGTGACCGCCGACGGCGACGTGGCGCATCCCGCCCCCGCCTTCGCCCCGGCAACCACCTCGCTCGCCGCCCTGTCCCCGGTGCGTGGCCCAGGGTGGGTGCGCCTCACGGTGATCTGGCTCATCACGCTTGCATTGCAGGCCGGCACCTACCACGCCACCACCGCGTGGGGCGAACGGCCGCTCTACCGCATCACCGGCGATGAACCGCACTACTACACCATTGCGACCAGCCTGATCCGGGATGGTGACCTCGACATCCTGAACAACTACCGAGACAAGCACTACCTGCCGTACTACCCGTGGCACCTCGGGGACCCGCGCGATCCCGAGGACATGCATGCCCTCTACGGCCCGACCGGCACCCTCCATTCCAAGCACAGCCTCGGGTTGCCGCTCCTCATCGTGCCCGCCATGTGGTTTGGCGGTTTCGAACTGGCGATTGGCCTGCTGCTGTGCATCAGCGCCCTCCTGGCAGTGCAGCTGTGGCTCCTCGCGCGCGAACTGACAGGCAGTGGTGGTGTCGCGACCGCGAGTTGGCTCCTGACCGCCACGACCTCACCGCTGCTCTTTTACGCTGATCAGGCGTACCCGGAGGTCCCGGGTGCCCTCCTCGTCACAATCGCGCTCCGCGCCCTGTTGGCCTCGGCGACATTGAGCGACACCTCGCGACTCGCCGGGGTCGGCGCGGCGATTGCGCTGCTGCCGTGGCTCCACCTGCGGTACATCCCCATCGCCGCCGTGATCGCGTGCTGGGGCGTGGCGTGGTGGTGGCGTGCCCGCCCAGGACCGGCGCCCACCGCGGTCACGGTCGGCCTGATCGGTATCTCGGGGCTCGCGCTGCTCGGCATCGATTGGTACCAGTTCGGGGGCATCCCGGTGGTGAACGACTACGGGTCAATCGCCCTCAAGAACCTGCCGGCCGGCGTGCTCGGCCTGCTCCTTGATCGGCAGTACGGTCTGGTCCCCTACGGCCCGCCGTACCTCCTTGCCCTCTACGGCGTGGTCGCACTACCTGCCACCGTGGGGTGGTGGCGTGCCGGGCCTGCGTTCACCATTCTCGCAACCTACTTCCTGTTCATCGCCAGCTTCAGCTTCTGGTTCGGGGCATTCAGCCCACCGTCGCGCATGCTCGTGCCGGTGATGCCCATCTTCGTGGCGGCGGTCGCGGTCGCGCTCCACCGCTGGCGCGGCCTCGGAACGACGATTCTCGCCACGGTACTCGGTGCCATCGGCTGGGCCATCGTGGCGCAACTCGTCGCCGTCCCGAGGCTCCGCTACAACTACTGGGACGGCAAGTCGGTCCTGCTCACGTACCTCTCCAATGCGTGGGGCACCGACATCTCCGAGGTGCTGCCGACCTTCGTGGTGCCCGATCCAGGCGCGTACCTCTGGGCTGCGGGTTTCGCCCTCGCGGCCGTCGCGATCTGGTGGATCGTCGTGCGTGGTCCGGTGGCGCACACGTCACGCGCCCTCGACCTCGAAGGCGAGCCCGAGCCGCCACGCCCACCCGCCTACGCCGGCCACGTCGAGGGTGGTCCGATCCCCAGCCAAGCACCGCTGGCCGGCGTCGACAGCGCGCTCCCGCCAGCTCCCCCGGTTCGGCGGCGACGACGCGCGTGAGCCAGGAACCGCCCCGCCCGACGAACGAGGCCCCACCCCATCCGTGGGGACGCCCCCTCCCCAACCCCGACGGGCCTGACCCCGATCGACACCCTTCCCTGCGAGCGAAGGGGGGAACCCACGACCCCTCTCAAGCAGCTCCCACACATCCTGCGCCCCCTCCCCCACCGCGGCGGGAGCGCGGCGTGCACTGTGCAGTTGGGCTGACTTTGCTCGTAAGTGCGATCGCAATCGACGTGTTGGCAACGATGAAGCTCGCCACGGCGCTCGGCGTCGCTTCTGACCTCTACCCACGGTGGCTCGGTGCGCGCGCTTGGCTCGTTGACGGCACCAACCCGTACGTCCCGGAGATCGCCGAACGCATCCGCGCCGACATGGCCGCGGGCCTCGGGTGGGATGGGCGTGCCGACAGCGGTGCCTTTGCGTTCGGATTCGTCTATCCCGGCTACGTCGCACTCCTGCTCGCACCGCTTGCGATCCTGCCCTTCCCCGTGGCCTCGACGGTGTGGCTCCTGGTCGCGCAGGCCGCCATCGCTGGGTCGACGATCCTGCTCTGGCGGGGGGCACCCGGCGCACCGTCACGCGCACCGGTACCCGAGGTGATCGCGGTAGCGCTCGCCATCATCTGGCCTCCGGCGGCATTCAACCTCGTCTTCGGCCAGTTCGCCACCCTCGTGACCTTCCTCATTGTGGTGAGCATCACGCTTGCACGCGCTGCCCATCCGGTCGCGGCTGGCATCGCCCTCGCCCTCGCGATGGTGAAGCCCCAGCTTGGGCTCGTCCCGGCCATGGCCGGCGGTCTTACCGACCTGCATGCGGCGTGGCGCCGCCAGGAGGCGAGCAGGCGTGCGCGGTCGGGCCTCGTCAAGAGTCCCCACCCCCACCTTGGGGACACCCGCTCCCCTACCCCGATGGGGAGAACCCCCTCCCCCGTTGCGACGGCAGAGGAGGAAGGAGAACCCGCTCCCCTGTTGCGACGGGAGAGGGGCGGTGCGGCGTCCGGGCGCCTCGCCACATCGGTGGTCGTGACGATGGGT
>CAILQO010000506.1 GCA_903836285.1 uncultured Chloroflexota bacterium | reverse complement strand
GTACTGCGCGCCGCTCGATTCAGTTGTCCAGACAAGCAGTCCGCCCACCGGGCGCCTGAGGTAGAGCGAACGGAACAGTGCCCGCACCTGTTCCCCGTTCCAGACGTAGCCCCGTTGGAACTCCGGCAACGCCATGTACCCGTTGTCGATGTAGTCCAGGATCGTCGAGATCTGCACCATGTGTTTACCCCCCATGCCGCGCCCGAGCATCTCTCGGCGGCACCGCTAGCGGTAACGCGTACTGCGACGGGTCCCACCTCGCCCTCGATCGCGCATCCCACGGCGCCGGCTATCCCGATGCCCCGCGCAAGGATCGGCACAGCCCCCGCTGTGCAGTTCAACTCCATTACCCGCTGTGGGATGAGCGTTCACTCCTCGCCCGTGCCGGCCCTCACTGCTTATTGCGAGAGTCCAGTGCTAACGTATTGGGCGCTGCCTGTCTACTCTTTGTACAAGATTTGCGACGTCAGTTTGACGAATACGTAAAGGACGATACCGCCGTGACGGCACGATGGGGTAAATCGTACTTGCCACTTGGGAGCGGGTCCCTGCCGGGGCAACAGGCGGCCGGAGGTTTGCGCCTCTGAGTTCAGGCGTCAGTCAATGTCGCTGCTCTGCGACAAAGTCGTGGTGTGACGTACGCGGAGATTTGGGCGGCGTCCGCGGTGCGTGCGCCATCATTTGGGTGATGGCCGACCCCCTGCACCGTCTCGTGCGCACGCCGTGCGGGCGCGACCAACTCGCCGAGTTGCGTGCGCGGCGTGGCGCATGGGCGGCGCTTCGCCTGGCGTGGTTTGTGGCCGTCGCCGCCATCCGGGATATCGGCAAGCCCGCCAACCCGTAGCGGCGCGGGCGCGTGCTGTGCCGCGCGCATCCCTGCACGCGTTGGCCTTCCCCGTCACGGGCACGTGCGCCGGGATCGACCCCCACCCCGTTCCCCTCCCCCGCTGTTGCGGGAGAGGGGAGGTCTGGGCCGCGGGCAACGCCCCGCCCCCGGCGGTTGGTTACCCCACGCACCAATCCATGTCGTTCACCAGTTCGAGGCGCCCTGACTTCGCCGACCGCTGCCCGGCGTCCAGGATCGCCTGCGCCTCGAGGTTGAAGCCCGCCTGCAGCGTCTCGTGCAGCGCCTCACCCGTGCGGATGTGGTGCATCACCTCCTGCCCAAGCGTCGCGCGCCCTTCCGGCAGGGTGTCGAGGTCGACCTCCACCGGTTCGGCACCGCGCCCGCGCTTCAATAGCAGCACCTGCCGCCCATGCGCGCGGTCGACCACCAACGTCCCGGTCGATCCATAGATGATCGGCCCGGTCGGCACGCCATGGTCGAGGCACGACCACGTCGCCTCCAAGATCGCGATTGCCTTCGGGAAGCGCACCGTGATCACCGCGTTGTCGTCGGCGTCGCCGTAGTGCGACCGGAGGTTCGCCACCATCCCGTTCGCCGCCACCGCGCCCTCGCCGATGAACCACCGCGACAGGCACGCGCCATAGCAGCAGTAGTCGAGCAGCGCGCCTCCACCGGCCGCCGCGTGATGCCACCACGTGGCGCCTTTCTCGACCTCGGTGATCTCCACCATCGTGCCGTCGACACCCGGGTGGACGCTGCCGTGCGAGAGCGGCCCCATCGAGCCGGCCCGCCACTTCACCTGCCAGACGTCGCCGATCAGGCCCTCGGCGATGACGCGCTGCGCCGTCCGCACCGCCGGCGACCACGTGATCGGCCAGTTGGTGATGAGGCTCACCCCCGCACGATCGGCGGCGCGCTTCATGCGCAGTGCCTCGGAGAGCGACGCCGCCATCGGCTTCTCGGTGAGCATGTGCGCGCCGTGTGCCGCGATCGCCTCGGCCACCTCGCCGTGCTTCGCGTTCTCTGGGCAGAAGATCACGAGGTCCAACTGCTCCTTGTCGAGCATCTCGCGGTAGTCGTCGTACCCCTTCGGGATCCCCAACTCGCCCAGCGCGATGGCGTTCTTGTTCCACCCACGCGTGTTCTTCGCCTCGACCATCTCCGGGATCGCCGGCACCGTGTCGGCGCACGCCACCCACTCGACCCCAGGCTGGCCGTGCATCTGGCGCATCAGCTCATTGATGTGCATGTGGGCGAAGCCAATGACGCCCATGCGCAATGTGGTGCTCATCCGAAAGTGTCCCCCTTGCCTCTGGCGACGACCAGTCTACGCGCGTCCGGCCACCGGTGCGGCGTCCAGACACGTCTCGTCAAGCCAGTCTGGCGGGGGAATCCCGCGGGCCTGAGTCACAGGAAGCGCACCATGAGCAACTCGTCGAGGAAACGCCCGTCGACGTAGAGCGCGCGCGGGTCGACGCCGTACGCCTCGAAGCCGGTGCGGCGGTAGAGGCGTTCTGCCGGGCCATTGCCGGCGACGACCGTGAGGTGCACCTGCGCGCACCCCCACCCGCGGGCCGTCTCGACAACCGCGTTGACGAGGCCGTGGCCCGCGCCGCGCCCGCGCGCCTCCGGGGCGACGTACATGCCCCACATCGTCGCGCGATGGGCGTCCTTCCGGCCACCGGACCGGATGACACCGCCGATGCCGACCATTGTGTCGCCGTCGAATGCGCCGAAGATCGCACTGCCCTCGCCCCGTGCCGACGCCTCGAAGCGTTGGCGGCGCGCCGCCGAACCGGTCGTTGCCTCGTCCTCGTAGGACGCCCCGAAGGCATCCGGATGGTCGTGCAATGCCCGAAGCCGCAAGGTGCGCCACGCTTCGAACTCGTCCAGCCCGAGCGGTCGCACCGTTACCCGCACGTCATCCTGTCCCATGTGCCACTCCTGCCCGTGCCCGCGTACACTCGCTCCGAGGAGGGACTCGTGCCGATGACCGACGCCCACGACACCGACATCCCCCTGAGCCGCCAGGGGCGCGAGGCACTCGCCGAGGAGGCGGTCCTGAACGCCGCGATGGCCTTCGCCGGCCACGTCGTACAGGATGCTTCCTCCCGGGCACGGAACGTTTCGGGTGACGGCGGCGGGCCGCAGATCGCCGAGGCGATGTACCGGCAGTTCCTATTGGAGACGGCCACGTTGTGCGTGCGCCGCCTCGGCGACGCGTACGAGGAGGAGGCCGCTCGGGCGACCGAGGCGGGGCGTGCCCTTGATGCCGACACGTCGCGGCTCTTGCGCGACGCCGCGACGCGCGCCGCGGCGACGATGACGGCGCTCGAAGGCTTGGGCGACCTCAGCCTCGACATCCTCGACCGCATCCTCGATCCGAGGGTGTAGCGCGTCGGGCAACCGGCCCTGAGTGACGTCCCCCTCTCGCGGTGCCATGCGAGAGGGGGCGTGGCTTTCTAGATGCCGAGGTGGTCGCGCAGGTACGCGCGGCTGATCCCAATCGCCTCCGCTACCGGTCGCGCCGTGCGGTCCTGCTCGTACACCACCCACGGCATGCCGAGCCCCTTCAGCGCGTCCCACGTCGCCGTCAGGTTGACCTCGCCGTGCCCAAGTTCCTTGAAGACCGAGTCGTCCATCCGCAGGACACCCTGCCGACGCGGCGTCGGTCCCGCGTACGCCATGTCCTTGATGTGGACGTACCCGATGCGCGCCGCGTGGTCACGGACGTATGTCGCCGGGTCGAGGCCCGCGTGGTGCACCCAATGCACGTCCACGCAGAGCTTTGCGTGCGCCGGGTCGGTCCGTTCCAGCAGCCGATCCATCGCCACCACGCCCCCGGGTTGCTGCCCCGGCGAGGATGGGTCCGTCTGTGGGTCGCCGGGGATGATCTCGCCGGTCGCCGGGTCGTAGCGCAGGAACTCCCACGAGTGATTGTGGTAGCACAGCGGGATGCCGGCCTCGTGCGCTTGGCGCGCCGCCGCGTCGAAGCGCGGGGCGAACGTGTCGTACCAGTGCAGGCCTTCCTCCGGGCGATGCTGCCCTGACATCTGGATCATGCGCGCACCGACCGCCTTGGCGTAGGCCAAGACGCCGTCGAACTCGTCAAGCATGCGCCAGTTCGTCGAGACGCTCCCCTGCTCAAGGCCATGCGCGTCGAGGTGGCGGCGCGCCTCAGCGGCGTCTCCACCGCAGAGCATGCCCGCCTCCACGCCGTCGTAGCCGGCGGCCTTCACGGTCGCGAGTGTGCCGTCGAGGTCGTCGCGCCCGGCTTGGCCGAAGATGATCAGGTGGCAGCCAACCTTTGGGGCGGTCATGTCAGTGCCCTTCCTCGGGGTACTCGGCGACCCACCTCGCCCGTGCCTCGGCTTGGCGCGTCTTCGACTCGGCGTTCAGCTCGGCAAGCTCAATCTTGTTGCCGTCCGGGTCGTCGATGAAGTAGATGAGGGCACCGGACAGCCCCACCCACGGTTCCTTGACCTCAAGCCCCTTCGCCTTGAGCGTTGCCAGCGCGCCGCGCAGGTCTGGCACCGTGATGCACAGGTGCCGGTAGCCGCTCGCGGTCTCGCCTGCCTCGCCCACGTGCCCGTCGTGGCCACCGGGGAAGAACTCAATGAACTGGTCCGGCCCGAACTGGACGTAGACGAGTGCGAGGTCCCCATCTGGCTTGTGGGTGCGGAACGCCTCGCGGAAGCCGAGGACCTCCTCGTACCACTTGATGCTCGCCTCGATGTCCTTGCACCGGAACCCGACGTGGTTGAACCGGACCGGCCGGATCCCCGGCTTGCCTTCGCTCATCGTTGCTCTCCAGAGGTCGCACCATCGTGCGCCTCGTGTTGTGCCCGGGCGTGTTCGGCCCGATAGGTCGCGCCGTAGCGCACATACCGCGCCGCGTTGGCCCGCACGGCAGCGGCCTCGTCGTCGGTGACGTCGCGCGCCACCTTCGCCGGGATGCCGATCGCCATCCCGCGTGGTGGGATCTCCTTGCCTTGGGTCACGATCGCGCCGGCACCGATAATCGCCTCTGGCCCGATCGTCGCGCGGTTCATCACCGTCGCCCGCATCGCCACCATGGCGCCGTTCCCGATGGTCGCCCCATGGACAATCGCACCGTGCCCGATCACGACGTCGTCACCGATCACGGTGTGGACGCCCTCATCGACGTGCACGACGCTCCCGTCCTGCACGTTCGACCGCGCCCCGATGACGATTGGCGCCATGTCGCCGCGCACGACTGCGCCGTACCAGATGGAGCTACCCGGCCCGATCGTGACGTCGCCGATGACGTACGCACTCTCGGCGACGAACGCGTCGGGCGATACCTTCGGCCAGGTGCCATGAAACGGAAGGATCGGCATCGGCAACCTCCGGCGCAGCGCTGGTGTCACGGCACGCCCCGCGTGGTCCGCGGGCATCCCTGCCCAACGGAGGGGTTGGTCCGCGGGCATGTGTGACCCGTCCCCGGGGGTGGCGCTGGGTCCGGGGCGTCGACGGGCACTACGCTACCATCAACCATCGTGCCCGGCCTCATCGTCCAGAAGTACGGCGGTTCCTCCGTCGCCACCACCGACCTCATCCGCAACGTTGCCCGGCGGGTCGCCAGGGTTCACGATCGTGGGACTCGCATCGTCGGCGTCGTGTCCGCCATGGGCGACACCACCGACGACCTGATCGCCGTCGCGAAACGCGTCACCAGTGACCCACCCGACCGTGAACTTGCACTGCTCCTCTCAACCGGCGAGGTCGTGACCGCCGCCCTGCTCACCATGGCCCTACGCACGGAGGGGTATGAGGCGACCGCCCTCACCGGCTTCCAGGCAGGTATCCGCACCAACCCGGTCCACACCAAGGCGCAGATCCTGGATATCGAGCCGTCGCGAATCCATCGCGAGCTGGACACCGGTGCGATCCCGATCATCGCCGGCTACCAGGGGTGGACCGACGATCAGGACATCGCCGTCCTAGGCCGTGGTGGATCGGACACCACCGCCGTCGCGATTGCCATCGCCCTTGAGGCCGACCGGTGCGAAATCTTGAAGGACGTCGACGGCGTCTTCAGCGCCGACCCCCGGATCGTGCCGAACGCGCGCAAGCTCGACTTCATCTCGTACGAGGAGATCCTCGAACTTGCCCGGGCGGGAAGCCAGGTGCTGCACCCTCGCGCCGCCGAGCTTGGCGAGACCTACGGGATGCCGATCGTCGTGCGGTCGAGCTTTCACGAGGCCGAGGGCACGACCATCGTCACAGGAGACAAGATGCCACTCGAGGGACGGGAGCGCGTCCGTGCGATCGCGCACGACACCGATGTCGCCCGCATCACCATCGTCGGGGTACCGGATCGCCCGGGCATCGCGTATGGCGTCTTCGCGCCCATCGAGGCCGCCGCGATCAGCGTCGACGTCATCGTGCAGAACGTCAGCCACCAGAACGTCACGGACATCTCGTTCACGGTGGCCCGCACCGACCTGACCCGCACGCTCCGGATCGTCGAGCCGCTCGCCCGGGAGATGCAGGCGCAGGATGTGACCAGTTCCGGCACGATGGCGAAGGTGAGCATCGTCGGGTCAGGGATGGTCGCCAACCCGGGATACGCCGCCCGGATGTTCGGCGCCCTCGCCGAGTCCGGGTGCAACATCATCTCGATCACCACGAGCGAGATTCGCATCACCTGCCTCATCGACGAGGCGCAGGTGCCGGTTGCGGTGCGTGCCCTGCACGACGCCTTTCGCCTCGACGAGGCGTAGCCGCGCCGGGTCCGGCCGCCGTGTGGTGATGCGCCGGACCCCTCGCGGTGACCGCGCGTTGCACCGTGGCATTCGCACGCATATATTTGAAGGAGGGATTCGGCCCTCGCCCTACCCTTGGCGGGCCGCAAGCGCGCGCCGGGTGCGGTTTCGAGGTCGTGTGGGAGGGTGCGCCATGCCGGTCGCCATGTCAGTCGAGAGCATCCGCCAGAACCTGCTTGCGCCCCACCGGGTCGTCGTCCTCAAGGAGGACTCCGGGCGCGGTCGCATCCTCCCCATCGTCATCGGCGTGTGGGAGTCTGAGGCAATCGCGATGCACCTCCGCAAGACCGAGGTGCCCCGACCGATGACGCACGACCTCCTTGCGAACACGATCGCCGCCCTCGGCGGGCGCGTCCTGCGCATCCTCGTCAACGACCTGGCCGGCGAGACGTTCTTTGCCCGGATCATCCTGGATGTCGACGGGCGCCACGTTGAGGTCGATGCCCGCCCATCCGACGCGATCGCACTGGCCGTCCGTGTCGCGGTGCCGATCCTCGTGGATGAGGGCGTACTGACCAAGGGTGCGATCGAGGGTGAGGGGACCCGTCCCGAGCAGCTCGAGGCGCCTGAGGAAGAGCAGACCGGTGACCGCATCGGCGACGAGCAACTCGCCGTCTTCCGCGACATCATCAACCAGCTGAACCTTGACGACCTTGGGAACAAGGGCAAGGCCTGACCGACGCGGCACCTGCATCACGCTACGGCCCACAGGCATCCTTGCCCGCCCTGCTTTCATGCCATCAGGGGCGCCGGCGCCCTCGCTACCCGCGTCTGCGCCGGCTCAACCATCACGGGAGCGATCAAGCCCTGTACGGCCGCCGCCCGGCCAACCGTCGGGACGTGCTGACCCGTAGTCACCACCCGACGCTGCGGCGCAGCGACCACCACAGGGCGCCGACCGCCCATGCCCCGACCAGCGCCGCTGGGAGCAGCCATGTCGTGCCCGTCGCGGGCAGGCCAATCGGCACGCCCGAGGCATCCAGCCAGGCGACCGTTGCTGGCCCGGCGCGCAACATGCTTGCCGCGACCGCTGCCAACGAAGCCACCCACGCCGACGTGCGCCCGATCATGTCTGGCCGGTCGCCGGCGAACCCGGGTAGCAGCCGGATGGCCATGCCCACGATCAGGGGCACCATCACCCCAGCGCCGATCGCGTGGCGGACGGCATCGGTGGACGGCGCCGCGCCAACGCCGGCGAGCGTCGCGCTGCCACCGATGGCCAGCATTGCGCCGGCGACCGCAAGCCACGCACACGCGACCATGATTGCCACCTCGCTGGCCATGCCGGTGATCGCCTCGGCGCGACGAACGAATGGGTCGGCGATCTTGCCGGGGAGCGGCGGGCGTTGGCGCCACATCCCGAGGGCGTGGAGCCACCCGAGGAACGCGACGCCCTCGCACACCTGCCCAACCGCAAGGACCGTCGGCGAGTCCATCGCCGAGCGCCCTGCAAGATCGACGATCATGCCGACCACGAAGACGGCAAGCCAACCTCGCAACGCCATCGCCAGCGCGAGTCGCGTTCGCAGATAGAGCGGGAACGTCCGGGAAGCAAATGCCATCGCGAGCGGGATGAACCACCCCGGAATTGCCAACCACATGACGGCGTCGTCGAGCGCGGGCGCCACGACCCCGCCCGGATGCGCTAGCCACGCGCCGATCGTCCCGACCACGTCGAGCAGCTGCGCAGCCAGCAATGACGCCCAGGCTGCCCCCACCAGTGGGATGACCGGGGTGATCGCCGCGTCGTCCGCCGGCGTTGGGCCTGCGAGGTGCGTCCGGGCGAGGACGGCCGCGGCGGCGCCGGTACCCGCGAGGGTCAGGATGGCGCCGGCAGGCGCGGCGATCTCCGCCGTCGCGGTCACCGCAGGGTCATCGGCCAACAGCGCCAACGCTGGCCCGAGCCGGAGGCCCACGCCCGTGGCGACGAGGCCGATCGAAGCGTTCGCAAGGCTTGGCCACGCGAGCGGCGCGTGGCGAAGCTTTGGCAGGAAGTGCAACGCGATGCCGAGGGCGAGCAACCCGCCGAAGCCGAACGCCTGCGCCCGGCCATGTGCCTGCATCAGCGTGCGGTATTCGGGTTCAGCGGCGCGACCCTTGGCCGCGAGGTCGCCGAGGAACCCGGCAGCAAGGAAGCCGGCACCGGCGCCGTACGCGAGCGCTGCGAGGGTTGCCGGGCGCCATGCCACCACGGTGGCGGGTGTGCGGGTCGATCCGGACATCTCCGGCCTCCCGGCACTGCACGGCGTCGCCGTCTCGGGCATCCGCGCCGTGCGGTGCCTCTGTCGCCACCGTAGCACTGCGTTGGTGTCGCCGTGGGTGGCGCTCTGGTTTCAGCCGGAGTGCCACCCGGTTTCTATGCCAAGGCAGTGAAGGTCGCCTCCACGTGTGCAGAGACGGTCAGTTCGCCTGGCGAGACGGGCGTGGTCGGGGGTTCACTCTGGCGATATTGCAGGCTCGCTGCGACCGCGTAATTCCGCTGGCGGATAAATTGGTGCTCCCCATCGACGGATGCTGCTGCATTGGTAAGTCCGCCCAACGACACGCCAAGACCGGCGGCGACCGCTTCGGCACTCGCTCGGGCGTTCTTCCCCGCGAGGGTAAGCGCCGCCAACTCATGCACTTCACGCTCCTGAATCGCGAACTCCAACGCGTCCGTCGCGACTGCGCCGGCGCGCGCGACCGCGTCGAACAACTTCCCAAGGACGGGCAGGTCCGTGATCTTCACGTCGATCGTTGCGGCCGCTTCGTAGCCAACCAGCCTCCGAGGTTCCGCGGTTTCTCCGGGCTTCGCTTGCGGGTACACGTAGGTTGGGGTAAGTGCCACGCGCTTCGTCTTGATCGCGCGCGCCGGGACCCCCACCGACTCCAAGGCTGCCTTCACGGCAGTTCCCTTCGCCGCGTTGGCTTGGCTCGCTTCGGACGCGGTCTCTCCGGACGTGACGATGCCGATGGCAAGGTACGCCACGTCAGGGATCGTGGTGATCCTTCCGGTACCCGACACGTGGATGCTTGCCACGGGAGTCTGTTTACGAGATGACATTGGCGCCTCCTTACTGATCACGATGATCTGATCACTAAGGACGGTCACCGAACGGGTACGTCCGTGACACGCTTCGCGTGCGCGAGTGGGGAACCGTGGATTGCTTTCCTGAGGGCAGGCCGATGCCAAACGAGCGCGACACTCCCGCTGCCACCGCGACGGGGGGAGGGGGCGTCTCCCGCCATTTACCCCCCGATCGCAAACGTCACCCGCACGTGCCCCCGGTACGACAGCTCGCCTGGCGAGACGGGCGAGACCTGCATCTCGGCCGCCAATCCTGGTGCTGCCATCACCCGAGGTGAGATCGCATCGGATGCCATCGGGCGCACCACGCCGCCGGAGTCGTCCGACGCCGACAGGATGCCCGTGACGCGCGCGCCAAGGCCCGATGCGATCGCGTCGGCGCGCACCCGTGCGTCCGCCGCCGCTTGCTGCAGTGCCTGCGCAACCACCGAGGTGTCGTCCTTCACCGCAAAGCGCAGGTTGCCCGCGAGGTTGGCCCCAGCACCGATCGCTGCGTCCACGATCTCGCCCGCCTGAGTGACGATCGCGACGGTCACCTCAACTTGGTTGGTCGCCTCGTACCCGGCGATGGTCGGCGGTCGGTTGTCGGGTTGGTTCCGCGGCGCGTAGGTCGGCCGGAGCGACAGTCCGACGGTGCGGATGGCACTCGACGGAATGCCTGCGCGCGTGACCGCATCGATGACCGCCGCCACCTGCGTTGCGTTCGTCGCACTTGCCTCGCGTGCCGTCCGCGCGGAGGTCTGCACGCCAACCGTCAGGTAGGCGACGTCAGGCGCGACCGTGACGGTG
>CAILQO010000505.1 GCA_903836285.1 uncultured Chloroflexota bacterium | reverse complement strand
CGTGGCGGTGCCCGCGTGGCGAGTATGTGGTTCGCGCGTCCCGAGTGTCAAACTTCAGTCGACGCAGCGTGCGCGACCACCTACCGGGCCGTTCCACATTCGATGGCTATCGAGGATTTCACCGACCCCGGTATCAGGCGCGCACGATCATTGTCAGCCGACATAAAGGGTCTTGATCGCTCGGCGAGGTCCTCGTCATCCGTACACCCCCCGTCTCTCCCCCCGGAGCCCCCTTCCCTCACGGCGCCCCCGTTGCGACGGGAGAGGGGAGAGAGATTGCCACGTGCCCGACGAGAACCAGTGGGTGAAGACGCGGCGAGGCCCGGCTCGTCCACGCTTCGCCACGAAACGTCGAACTCGGAGCACTCGGACGCACACCGCGAGCACCGTAGTCTAGTTGAGGTGGACTCGGCGCACTCCCACCAATCCGCTCAAGGCGGCGGAGTGCTGCGCTCAATCCTCGGGGCCGGCGTCCTAGCGATTGTCATGGCAGGGGCATGGTTGACTGCCCCGCCGATCGTCGTACCTGGTTCGGCTGGGACGCAGGATGACCTTGCCTTCGAGACGGTTGAAGGGATCGTCGAGTCCGCCATCGCAGACCCTCCGGGAGCGCCGGGTGGCTGGATCCACCAGGTTCGGCTGACATCCGGGGTGCGGACCGGCGAGCGAGCGACGGTCACGCTTCAGGCGCCGAGTATCCCGCTGCGGCCTGGAGCCGCCCCGTCCTACCGACCGGGGGACCGAGTCGTCCTTTCGTACCGGGCGGAGGACTCCATCAGTGACGGGCGCGCGAGCGTCGAGCCCTACCAGATCGTGGATCGCGTGCGCCGACCGTGGCTCTGGGCGGGGGTGCTCCTCATCGCGGTGGTCGCGAGCGTCGTCTCGGGTTGGCAAGGGCTTCGGGCGATGGTCGGGTTAGGCGTCGCCGCGTGGATGATCTGGTGGCTGGTGGTTCCCAGAATACTCGCCGGTCAGGATCCCGTCCTTGTGGCACTGGCCGGATGTGTTGCAATCGCAGTGCCCGCCCTAGTGCTTACACACGGCATCGGGCGGGAGGCATTCGTGCCGCTCGTGGGGATGGCAGGAAGCCTTGCCCTCGCCGGCGGCACCAGCGCAGTCGCGGTCCGCGCCGCGGCATTGACTGGACTTGCGGCCAACGAGGAGATCCACCTGGTCCACACGGCCCTTCGGGGGGAAATCGACACACGAGGCTTGCTACTGGCGAGCATGTTGCTCGGGGCCGTTGGGGGCCTGATCGATGTGACCGTTGCCCAGTCCGCCGCCGTCTTCGAGTTCGCTGCGACCGGGTACATCCACACGCGCGCGGAGCTTTTCTGGCGAGGAATGGCGGTCG
Organism: uncultured Chloroflexota bacterium; assembly: GCA_903836285.1. Classification (GTDB taxonomy): domain Bacteria; phylum Chloroflexota; class UBA11872; order UBA12225; family UBA12225; genus CAILQO01. The sequence goes on along the minus strand of CAILQO010000505.1, from coordinate 891 downwards.
GCCGGGCGCACGTTGTCGCGGCCGTCCACACGCTCGTGCTCGCGTATGCCGGGGCGGCGCTCCCGACGCTGCTCCTGCTTGCGTTGTATGCGCCTCAGCTCGGTGACATCTGGAACCGTGAAATCATCGCCGCGGAACTCCTGCGTGCAGTAACCGGAATCGTCGGCTTGGGCGCTGCAATGCCCCTCACCACGTGGATTGCTGCCCGCACGGCCCGACTGGGATTGCGCCGCGACTGAACTTCGCCGGGAGCCTGGCTACGTGGAAGAGGCTGTCGCAGTCGCTTGTGACTGGGCGGGTGCGACCACGTTCACCGGATCGATGGGCGGGGCGACTGGGGCGGGCGCCTCGTCGTCGCTGACCAACCGCCAGAGCGCATATCCGGCGGCGCCGAGCAGGCCGAGGGTCAGCAACCTGCCGATGCCGATGAACGACATAACTCCCCAAGCGAGGCGAACCGGGAGGGAGATGGTCCAAACCGTGAGGCTTACGAGCCACAACACGATCCGGAATGGCAACGCGACAAGCCAGAGCACACCGTTGATCAGGAACATCAGGAAGAGTGTATCGCGCCCCGGAACCTATTCGCCTGATCGCTTGGGTCAGGAAGCGGTGTTGGCGATGAGGTAGCCCGCGCCGTGCCGGGATTGGATCACCCGCGGGTTCGCAGGGTCGACCTCAATCTTCTGGCGGAGGCGCCGAACGTAGATCTTCAGGTGCGGGGCAAGCCGCGCACCGTCACGCTCCCAGATGGCGGCAGCGAGCGTGTCGTGCGAGACCACGTTCCCCATGTTCTCCGCGAGGCACGTGAGGAGGCGATACTCAGTCGGGCTAAGTCGCAGGTCCTCGCCGGATCGACAGACCCTCCTGGCATCGACGTCGATGACCAGG
>CAILQO010000504.1 GCA_903836285.1 uncultured Chloroflexota bacterium | reverse complement strand
GAAATCTCGGTCGAAGTCGAGGGGGACTGGAACCGGCGTCGCGCCAAGGTACCTGACGACCGACTCATAAATCGGGTAGCTCGGGTCCGGGATGATCGCCTCGTCGCCTCGGTCAAGGATAGCGAGGATCGCGTAGTAGATGACCGGCTTGCCTCCGGGCGTGATGATCACTTCATCCGGCGTCACACTAATCCCGCGAGTGCGCGATACGTACCGCGCAACGGACTCGCGGAGGATCGGCAATCCCGCAGTTGGACCGTAGTGCGTAAACCCATCCCGCAGGGCCTTGGCACCTGCCTCCACAATGTGGGGTGCCGTCTCAAAATCTGGTTCACCGATTTGCAGGTGAACGATGCTTCGGCCTGTCGCCTCGAGTGCACGCGCCCGCGCGAGGACTTCAAATGCGCTCTCGGTCCCCAGATCAGCCATCCGTGGGGACAGCGGCAGTCCCACGCCCGCGCTCATGATCGTGCCCTTCCTGGCGCCACTCGGATTGTGTCCGGCGCCTGCGCGCGGGATTGTATTGGCCGCCAGCAGCGATGTACTCGATTCGGCCGGGGGATCCCGACTGCCAATCATGGGAACGGTGATTGCCAGAATGCGCTAGATGCCCACGAGGGATCGGATCGGAGGAACGAGCACCCCGAGGAAGCCCAGCAGTCGACCTGCGACGACCGACGACATCACCGTGTCAGAGATCGACGGAATGATCGTGAGGCCCCTGAGGGGCATGATGGCGATTGCACCTATTACGCCACCGCGGATCAACCCTGGTATGGCTCCGAGTAGGGTGTCGGAGATGCCGAGCACTGGCAGCTGACCGCCAGTCGTTTTCCAAGCGGAACCGAGCATGCGAGCAATCACGCCAGTGCATGCGCGTGCAACGACCACCGTGACAATGAAGGCGACGACCTCCGCAAACGCACCGGAGACGAGCCACACGTCGGCATCAAGGATCGGGCCAAGCACCCGCCAGTACTGTGTCGCGCCGACGATCACCGCGACACCGAGGGCAGCCAAGCCCAGCACAGCGTTGACGAGCCCGCGGCGCATTCCCTGAAGTGCGGCGTACCCCAACCATGCGAGCAACGTGATGTCGACAGCATTGAGGGCGCGCAATCCGTCGAGGAGCGAGCTGAGGTCAGCCATCGCCGCATCCTTCGGCAGTGAGAGTTGCGAGCCTACCCGTTGGTCAGAAGGTACGCGAGGTACTCGATTTCAATGGAAAGATCAACACGTGACACGTGAATCCCGGTGGGAACGCGAACCTTCACTGGGGCGAAGTTCAAGATCCCCCGGATACCCGCATTGACCACTTGGTCGACGACGTTTTGCGCCTCGTCTCCGGGCACTGCGACGATGGCAAGCGCAATCTGCTGCTCTTGTACAGCCGACGGCAGATCTGCCATCGGTCGAACTCGCAGGTGTCCGACTCGTCGACCGTGCTTCGTGGGGTCTACGTCGAATGCCCCAGCGATCGCGAATCCTTGTTGGGAAAAGTTCCGGTAGCTCAAGAGGGCCGCGCCGAGATTTCCGACACCGACGAGCGCAAGCGTCCACGCGCGGTCAATGCCGAGAATCGAACGCAGG
>CAILQO010000503.1 GCA_903836285.1 uncultured Chloroflexota bacterium | reverse complement strand
TATCTTCGTCTGGATCAGTCCCCCCTATGCCCCTGCCGACGCTCTCACTAGCCATCATCGGACCTCCCGACTTCCGGAGGCATCAACTGGGTGATGCTGGAAGCAGCTGGCGAGCGTCGGAGTCGGACCGGGTCCAATCGGTAGAAGCTCCGGGACGTGGGTGTCGCACGTACCCGCAATCGCTACCTCGCATCTCGGATGGAATGGGCAGCCGGTCGGCCGGTTCAGTGGATGGGGCACGCTCCCCTCGATGGTCGCGAGCGGCTGGCGGGGTGGGCTATGAAGCGAGGGGATGCTTCGTAGCAAGGCACGGGTGTACGGATGCTGCGGTGTGCGAAACAAGTCCCGAACGGATGCCTGCTCGACTACCCGTCCCAGATACATCACCGCCACGTCGTCCGCCATCTCCGCGATGACCCCGAGGTTATGCGTGATGAGCATGATCGCCATCCCGCGCTCCGCCTGCAGGCGGCGCAGCAGCTCCAGGATCTGTGCTTGTGTCGTCACATCGAGCGCTGTCGTTGGCTCATCAGCGATGAGCAGTCGCGGGTCGCACGCGAGGGCGAGCGCGATCATCGCTCGCTGCCTCAAGCCACCAGACAGCTGGTACGCGAACTCGTCAACCCGGCGCTCGGCGCGGGGGATACCGACCATCTGGAGCAGCTCAATCGCGCGGTCTCGTGCCATTGCCTTGGTCACAGACCGGTCGTGCAGCTGGATTGTCTCGATGATCTGGTTGCCGACCGTGTGCACCGGGCTGAAGCTAGTCATCGGCTCCTGAAAGACCAGTGCAATGTCGCCACCCTGGATCTCGCGCATCTCAGGGCCGTCGGCGACGAGCTTCACAAGATCGCGGGAGGCGCCTTGGCCGTGCGCCGGGTGGAGGTGGATGCTCCCGCGGACGATCTTCCCGGGCTTCTCCACGATTCGGAGGATGGACCGAGCGGTAACCGACTTGCCGCAGCCGCTCTCCCCGACGATTCCGAGCGTTCGCCCCGCGTGGACGTCGAAGTTGACGCCGTCGACCGCGCGAACGAGACCTTCACTAGAGTAATACCACGTGCAAAGGTCCCGCACTGTAAGGATGGGTGCAGGACTTACCTGCGGATGCGTTGCGCGATCAGCAGGCATCGTTGTTACACCCCATACGGGTCAGCGGCGTCCCGAAGTCCGTCGCCGAGGAAGTTGAACGCCAGAATCACCACAACGACCGGTACCGCCGGGTAAAGCAGCCAGGGCGAAAGCGCTACCGACTGCACGTTTTGTGCCTGCTGAAGCAACACGCCCCAGCTGATGGCCGGCGGTCGCATCCCAAGACCGAGGAAGCTCAGGCTCGTCTCCGACACGATCATCGACGGCAAGGCAAGGGAGGTAGCGGCAATGATGTGACTCAGGATGAGGGGAACCATATGGACGAAGATGATGCGTGCGCGGCTGCAGCCGATCAGGTCGGCGGCGGTCACGAAATCCTCCTCGCGTAGCGCAAGGAAGCGACCACGGACCACGCGGGCCAACTCCGTCCAGCCGATTAGGCTGATGATCAACGTGATCATGAAGTAGACCTGCTCAACGGACCACTCTCGTGGGATCGACGCGGCCAGGCCCATCCACAGTGGAATGGTCGGCACGCTCCTCAAGATCTCGATGACACGCTGGATGACCGTGTCAACGGTGCCGCCATAGAAGCCCGAGATGCTGCCGAAGACGACGCCAAGGACGAGGCTCAGGGCTACCCCAACAAGCCCGATCGTCAGGCTCACGCGGGTCGCAATGAGGGTTCGGGACCACATGTCCCGCCCTTGCTGGTCAGTTCCCACGAGGAAGAGGGAGTTTTCCGGGGTGATTTTCACGGGTGCAGCGGCGGCCGGCGCTGCCGTTGCGGTCGTTGCCGGCAGCTTCAGGCCGAGTTGTGCAGCCAGTGCCGCGCCGCTCGAGGCGACCGGTGCAAGGCTCGCGCCCGGCTCGAGGATTGGCGCTCCGACGCCCAGCAAGTGAATGTCCGTCTCAAACAGCCCAAGTAGTCGGTACTTGTACCCACGCGCGAAGAACTCAAGTGGAATACGAATCTTCCTGTCCTCGGTATACACCCGCTTCAAGGTCTTGAGATCACGCTCACCGCGGAGGTAGAAGACATTCGGAGCAAACTTGCCGTCTATCGTCCAGTTGATTGTCTGGGGAGGCATGTACTGGCGGTTCGCGTCGGATGCGTCTGGGTCGGCATACGCCAGAAAGTCCGCAAAAATGACCACGAGGTAAAAGACGAGCACGACCAATCCGCCGAGCATTGCCAGCCGATGCTTGCGGAAGCGCCACCACATGAGCTGCCATTGCGTGGCTACCGACATCCGCTCCTCGGCATCGGCGCCTCGGGGTTGCGCCGTGACCGAAGGCGGAGCAGCTGTTTCCACACCCATCACTTGCCCTCCAGCCGGATCCTCGGGTCGATGAGCACGAGGATGACGTCCGAAAGCAGCGTCCCAAGCACGGTCAGCACGCCCAACAGGAGGACAATTGTCCCAGCGAGGAACATGTCTTGCGCAACTAACGCCTTCAGCAGGACCGGACCTACGGTAGGCAAGCTAAGGACAAGGCTAACGATGATGCTTCCGGAGACGATGTACGGAAGCGTGTACCCGATTGTGCTCGCGAACGGGTTGAGCGCCACGCGCACCGGGTATTTCAGGATGACGCGGGTGGGGTGAAGTCCGCGCGCGCGTGCGGTCATCACGTACGGCTTGCGCAGCTCATCCAGAAGGTTCGCTCTCATGATCCGGATGCCCTGCGCCATGCCCGAGAGGCCCAGAATGAGTGCCGGGATTGGGAGGTGCTTGAGCAGGTCCCATACCTTGCCGAGCGACCACGGGGCTTGGGCATATTCAGTTGAGAACAGCCCACCAACATTCAAGTTGAAGTACTTGAATCCAAAATACAAGACCAACAGCGCAATCATGAAGCTTGGAACCGCAAGGCCGATGAATCCTATGAACGTGACGATGTAGTCTCCCGCCGAATATTGGCGAACGGCCGAATAAATCCCGATTGGGAGTGCGAGAAGCCATGTGAAGACCAGCGCGCCGATGCTAACGACCATGGTGAGGCCGAGGCGGTCGCCGATGACCTCACTAACCGGGCGACCCCATTCCATCGACTGGCCAAAGTTTCCTTGGACGACCTGAACCACCCAGCGCAAGTACTGGACGTATTCCGGTTGGTCGAGCCCATACAGCTTCCGCAGGTTCTGCGCCTGCTCCTCTGAAACCACGGAGCCGGACGATGACTGCGCGGCGATGTACGACGTCACGTAATCGCCTGGAGGCAGCTGGATGATGACAAACGAGAGAATTGACACCGCCCACACCGTGAAGAGTGCCAGCAGAAGCCGTCGCACAAGGAACGCGATCATTGGTCAACCTCGTCACGGTGGTCACCGCCCCTCCCGTGGGAGGGGAAGGGCGGTTTGTGCCACTCAAGCGCCTACGACTTCAGGAAGAACTGCTCTGGACGAGCATTTCCGGGAGTCTGGCCCGGCGTGCTGCCTGTGACGAGGTCCGGCACATTGCCAAAGTTGTTGCCAATGATTGCGACGCCTAGCAGCGCAGGCGACACGCCAACCGTCCCAATAACCCAGTTGTTGTCGACGGCAAGTTGCAGGATCTGCTTGCCGATGGCAATCCTCTGATCGGCAGGCTTGCCCTTCCCTTCATTGAGCAGCTCGAGTTGCTTCAGAAGGTCACCCTCGGGCTTGGTACCGAGCTTGCCGCCGGACTGCCACCACTTGCCGGAGTTGGGGCCCATCGCGCTTGCGTCCGAATACGCAAGACCATGGAATGGGTAGGTGAACGGATTGTCAGTGCCGTCGTTGGACCACACGCGGATTTGCAGCTCGTTGTTGGCCAGACGGGTGGTCATTAGTGACCGCTCCACCTCCGTGACATTCGCCTTGATGCCGAGGTTCTTGCCCCACTGTTCCGCGACCATCTGGGCGATACCCGTCCAGTTGACGAACGCCGCGCCAACAGTGGTTACCTCCAGCTGAAGACGCCCCTTGCCGTCGAGCCGCTCACGGAACCCCTGCGAGTCCCGTTTGGTCAGGCCCAGTCCGTCCAGCAGCGCGTTCGCCTTGGCGACGTCCAACGTCGCGTTGATCTTGCGACTGTCCGGTCCAAGATAGAACGCCGAGCCTGGACCGGGCGCGGCGTTGCCGGTATCGCCGAGGCCGAGCCAGAACGCCTCGTTGAGCTGGTCACGATCCATACCAATCGAAAGCGCGTTCCGGAAGTCCTTGCTCGTGAGCCACTTGCGGACTTCCGGATCAGCGTCAAAGTCCTGATTGAGGAAGAAGCCCGCATCGGTACCGTGCTGCCACAGCCAGAACCGCACGGTGTAATTCCCGCGCGCTTCGTTTTCCTTGTACACCGGTACCTTCGCAAGGTCGATATGGCGGACTTGGAAGTCGTACTCGGCGGCAATCGCGCGCAGGTTCAGAACCTCGAGGTTCTCAGCCAAGGTCATTTGGACCTTGTCGATGTACGGCAGTTGGTTCCCTTCGGTATCGACGACCCAGTAGTACGGGTTACGCTCGAGTGCCAACACCGGAGTATTTATCGGGCTGGTGATCTTCCATGCGGTGACAACAGGGCAGTCAACGTTCAACTGCGCGTTGTTCCTATTCTTGAAGTACAGCACCCAGTTGTCGAACTTGGCTTCCTTGGCTTTCGCCGTCACCTCGTCGACTGAGGAGTACTTTGGATGGAACTGCTTGAGGTAGGCCCCGGGCGCGTAAATCCCCATCGCAGCCGAGCCGTTGGTGAAGTGGCCACCCGCGCCGAGGCAGGCGACCTCCTCGACGAACCCGTAGTACGGTGACTCAAACTTGAACGCGACGGTGATATCGTCGATCTTCTCAACAACGCCCTGCTTCCCATTAATGGCCATGAATGCGGCCTTGCTCGGGTTCAGCTCATCGTTAAGGTACATGTCTTCGTACCAGAACATGATGTCATCTGCGGTGAAGGGCGAGCCGTCAGACCACTTCATCCCCTTTCGAAGGGTGAAGACCACGGTCTTCCCGTCATCCTTGACCTCCCAAGCCTTTGCGACGTGCGGCACCACCTTGGTGACCGTCGCATCCCAGTAAAGGAGGTGATCGTGGCTGATTCGCTGAATGTTCTGGCCATCCGCTGGCCCTGTAAAGCCAGCTCGCCACGTGCCGCCGTACCGGCCGATCTCGCGCGTCGGGGCTAGCACCAACGGGTCTGCCCCAACTCGTTCTGCAACCTTGGGGAGCTTCCCGGCGGCAACCTGTGACGCGAGTTCGGGCGCCTCGTTGAAGGAACTTGGAGCCTTCGCCTGGTCGGTCACCACCATCGGCACTTGATCGCCGCTGGATTGCGCACCAACGCCGGGCACCCGAACACCGAGCGAGGCGAGGACCGCCAACCCAGCGGCAGACTTGAGGGCCGCCCGCCGGCCAATCGAGGAGGTACGCGCGTTCGTCCCTCCGAGCTTCGTCAACTCATCCATGCCTGAGACTTCCTTCAGAAGCCGCCTGAGCGGCTCCGCTCCCTGCCACGACCGGTACAGGAAGGGCGAACATAGCCCATGCAAACGCGGAGGTCAAGCGGCCGCTGATCTCCGGCGCGTCGTGACGCGCCGGAGGCTAAAGCCGGCCAGCCTCTGGTCTCGACGCCAGATACCGGTGGTCTAGGCGGTGTAGTAGAACGTGGTTGGCATGGACGTGCAAGGCGTGCGACAGTGTTGCGCGTTCATCTGGCGGGCTGGCACGTTTCCAAGTGAGTTCTTGATGACGCGAATGCCCATTACGGCAGGTGAGAGACCGACAGTCCCAATAGACACCACGTTATCGACAAGAAGCTTCCAGATCTCCTGCACCATTCCCGCACGCTCATCAGCGTATTTGGACGCGGCGCTCCGAAAGATGTCCAGCGCCTTCCTGATCGCCGGGTCGACCGGTTCGGTGCCCTGCTTCCCCCCGCTCGCATACCACTTGGCGATGTTGATGCCCATGAAGCACTGGGCCGGGTCGACTGGAATTGCGTGGCGAGGGAAAAGGAACAAGTTCTCGGAACCATCGTTCGCCCAGACCATGATTTGGGTTTCGTTCGCGAGTGCCCGATTGAACGCAAGGCTCCGCTCCTGGGCCAGGACGTCAATCTGGACCCCAATCTCCTTCCACTGCTGACCCACGGTCTCGCAGATCCGGGCGAAGTCAATGAAGCTCCCAAGAACAGCGGTGGCCTCGATCCGGAGACGCCCCTTGCCGTCCGAACGCAGCCGGTAACCGTCACTGTCCTTCTGGGTCAGGCCAATGCCGTCAAGTAGTGCGTTCGCCAGCTTCGGGTCATGAACGTGCCACTTCGTGCGCCACTCGGACCCCGGGAAGTACGGCGAGGCAT
>CAILQO010000502.1 GCA_903836285.1 uncultured Chloroflexota bacterium | reverse complement strand
GGCTCCAACCAACCGCCGTGGCAACCGTCCCCGCGCCCGCCCCGCCTCGGCCAAGGTGGGGAGCTTCGCGTCACCGTCCGGTGCCTTGAACCAATCGTCGGCACGGTTCTCGCCGCCGCGAGTCCGCGGCCGCCTTCGCCCGGCACCAAGATCATGATGCGCCGCGTTCCGTCGATCCGGCGCGGCGTTCCGTCATTCCGCGGCCAACTTCCGCCCGGGTGAACCCTCCCAACCGCTTGAACCCAGCGAAACGGCGCGCCTACGCAGATGACGCGACGACGGTCGGAGCAACTTGGGGGATCAGTCGCAGCGCCACGGCCCGCCAGCGCAACCAGAGTGCGCCACCGGACACGAACCCGCCAGCGCAGAAGGCAGAGAGGAGCCCCGGCAAGCCGACGCCAACCATGTTTCCAGCCATCCAGGCGAGTGGCAGCGTCACGAGCCACATTGCAAGCGCACTGATGACCATTGGTGATCGGGTGTCACCAGCCCCCCTGAGTGCCGACCCGTACACGATGCCGACCGAGGCGATCGGAAGGTATGCGCCGATGATCCGAAGGCCTGGCACGCCCGGTTCGATTACGGCAGGCACGCTCGAATACTGGCCGACGAGTGTGGGAGCAAACGCCACAAAGAGCGCCCCGGTGGTCGCGAGCCATGCGAGGGCGAGTACGAACGACCGCGTGGTTGCCCGCAGCGCGGCGGGCCCTCCGGGCATCGGGACACCGGATCCGACCGCTTGCCCCACCAAGATCGTGGCAGCCGTCGCACACCCTATCGCTGGGAGATACGCGATACCCATCAAGTTGAACACGACACGCTGCGCGGCAGAAATCGCCGTCCCCTCAGCGAGGACTAGCACGCCAAAGATCAGCGTGGCGGTCGTGGACTGAAACTGCTCGACCGCCGTGGGGAGGCTGAGGCCTGCGAGGCTACGGAGTGCGGCGGTGTCAGGGCGCCACCGATGACGTTCTCCGACGCGCCACGGAAGGTTGACTGAACGCCTTCCGCCAAGGAGGACGACGGCCATAACCACGCCTCCAATGGCACGACCGAACGTAGCACCAAAGGCGGCTCCTTCAACGCCGAGCTGAGGCATACCCCAGAGCCCAAACACCAAGCCAGGCGTCACGATCAAGTTGGCAAAGTTGGCAGCGATCCCGGCCAGCATGGGCGTCCGGGTGTCCCCGGCACCCCGAAGCGCACCGCTCATGACCGCCGGCACGACGAGAGCGACTGCCCCCACAAGGCATACGCGAACGTAAGCAGCACCCTGTTCTGTTACGTCTGGCGCTCCACCGAGCACCGCCACCAGTTCCCGCGACATCGGGGCGAGCCCCATGATGACCACGCTTGCTCCGATCGCAAGGAGGAATGCCTGTACCGTAGCGTGGCGCGCCGCGTCGCGATCGCCGCGACCGATGGCGTGGGCAATCGTCACGGTGGTACCGGTTCCAAGCGCCGAGCCAAAGCTGATGGCGAACCAGACGAGCTGGAGCGCCGCTCCCATTCCAGCGAGGGCAGCGTCACCGAGCCGGCCAACGAGCAGGAGGCCGACGACCCCAATCGTCATTGAGAGGAGCCCATCGAGGATCGCAGGGGCTGCCAGCCGGGTCACCTTGGACCAATCGACATCTGGAGGTGCCGGGCGACTGGCAGCGCGATCTCGAACCATCAGGCGATGGTATGCGGTGAAGAGTGCCGGCGTGACACTTGACTCCCCGGGCTGGTCATGTTAGAACAAATGTTCTGGACACCTTGCGGAGGTGCAGCGGGTGCAAAGGGAGGGACCAGATGCGTGGAAGTTTCAGCGACGGGCATCAGTTCAGGCGGGTTGCCACCAGGCCCCGTGCACTAGCTGCCTCCGTGGCGACCGTTCCCACAGTGTTCGGGGAGCTCACTGCCGCCCTCGGCAGGACACGAGGAGGCGCCCCGCACGAGGTGTTCCTGCGCGGCGCGGCACCCGGGAGCGACGCGTCAACCCTTTTTGAGGCGTTCGCGCGCCTGGCATCCCTGACGCTGCAAATGCCTTCGACCGTCTCGCCTTCCGCACGGCTCACTTCAATCCTTGAGGCGCTCTCGACCGTGCCCGGATCACAATCCACGGCCGATGGCAACGCGGGCTCACTTCCCGCCGCGGTCGCAGCCGCGATTGCGTTGGCGTCCGTGCGATCAACAACATCGTCGCCGAAACCCGAACCAAAAACCTTGACAGCCTAGCTGTCGGACGCTGGCAACCCAAGCGCTTCGGCGATGGCACGGACGATCAACGTCCATGTTGCGAGGGCAAAGCCCGTCGGCGCGTGTGCATTCTTGGCCAACGCGATTGCCAAGTCACCTTGCGGGAAGTACACCCCAGCGCGCCCGCCAGACCCATCGTGGCCGAACGCGCCTGCCCAAGGCGCAAACCGCCAACCGTTGGGGGATACAGGCGGCATGCCTCCGAGCATGTAGCCAAGCCCCATCCCTTGCTGAAGCGTCAGGCCGTCTGCACCCCGTTGGAGGACTGTGGCCTCACGGATGGTCCCCGCCTCGAGAAGCGCCCCAGCGCCGAGGCCCCCGGGGCGCATCGCCGCGTAGTGTCTCGCGAGTGCGTCAGCAGTGCACGTCAGGTTTGCGGCAGGCATCGATCCATGAACCCACCGGGGGTCCTCGCCGAGTTCAACCATTCGACGGGCGGCCACCCATGCTTCTTCCGAGGGGACGCCGGCAACGGGATCCGCGGCGAATCGTCTTGCCATGACTACCGGGGCGCGCCGCGAGAATAGCAGTGGGTTGTCGGCGGGAAGGCCGAAGTGAAGGTCGGATGTCCCAGCTGTCGCTTCGATCTCATTCGCAACCAACTCCCGGAACGGCGCATGCGTGACCCGGCACGCGACATTCCCAAGGATCGTTCCGTAGGTAACCGGGTGGTATTGCAGGGTCGACCCGGCGGGCCACGTCGGCGACGCGCCCTCAAGCGCCTGCACGGCGGCGCCCAAGTTCCACAGCTCCACCCAAGACAGCCCTGCCACCTCCGGCAGGCCCGCGCGGTGGCTCAGCACGTGGCGTATGGTGATCGAACCCTTTCCGTTCCGCGCGAACTCCGGCCAGTATTCAGCGACCGGTGCGTCGTAGTCGATCGCACCGCGCTCGGCCAAGCGGTGCATCAGCGTCGCGGTGACACCTTTGGAACAAGAGAACATGAGGAACAGAGTGTCTTCCTCAACACGACGGCCGGAGACTGGGTCGGCGTCACCCAGCCACGCGTGCACCACCCGCTCCCCCCGGAAGTACGCGGCGACCTGCAGGCCGACCTCCCCGAACCTTTCTATCCCCGTGGCCATCGCGTTGATCGCCGCACGCTGCACCGCTCCGAAGTCGCCGACCATTCATCCATCCTTTCAAGCCACGGAGTTCGCCCAGGCAGCGTGTATCGGAGCAGATGACCCGACACGAGTCGCGCATCCTTGACACGCATCACGGAGGATGTCACGATCACCGCATGTACCGGGCAGGCTCCCGACGGCGCCTGATCGTTGCGGGCGCGTCCGCGATCATTGCAGCTGCGTGCGGTAGGAGGGGTGCTGACTCCGCAGGACCGGCGCACCGCTGGCTACCTCCAGCGCGACTTGAGTTGTGGCTTGGGGGGACTGCGGCCCCCGTTGAGCATGTCATTCGAACCACGGTGCTGCCCGCGTTGCGCGCGGTCCACCCAACGATTCGAGTGACGGTAGCTGGAACTGCTCCGCCAGGCCAATCGCCTCCCCAGAACCGTGGGTCATCGGGCTGGGGCTTGGCCTCGCCCGGGCAGGCTGCCGGGATGAACCCTTCAGTCCTTGGCAGCGCTGGCGGCCGGCTCAGCGGGACATCCAGTCTGTCGCTCCGCGGGCCGACTGCAGACGGCGACGCGCACAATCGGCTGATCGCCGACCACGCTGCTGGGCTGACTTCCGATGTCATCCCGGCCGGTACCGGCAACCTCTCGACCGTCCGTCACCTTCGTGCCGCGAGGGTCGTGAACCACCGTGACCTCGTTGAAGTCTTGCGTCAGGACTTCGTGGACGACGCAGTCGCGCACCTCACAACCGATGCAGGCCCGCTGGGCGTTCCGTGGCTCGCGAACCCACGCCGCTACGTCTGGCGAACGGACACGCTTGCAGCCCTCGGCGCGCGAATCCCCCAGACGTGGGAGGACGTGGTACAGGCGTGTGTGCGGAGTTCAGCCGGCCGACCACGCTCCGTCGGGCGTCGGCTTCTCGCAGTCAACGGCCTGCATCTCGACTTCTACGAAGCCCTGCGCCATCGAGGAGTTTGGGCAATCGAGTACGGCAAGGCGGCATTTGCCGGCGATGAGGGGACGGCAATTGCGCGGTTCTTCGCTGATCGCGGTCAGACTGACACGATCGGGCGGTACGGGTCAGGCATGACGTGGGGCAGTGACCTGTCCGGGCAAGGAGTCGCCGGCGCCTGGACAACGCTGGCGGGCTTGATGCGAGTGATCACGCAAGCGACTGGGGCCGGACCATTGGTGAGCGTTGGCGCCCCAATTGGTGCGGGCGGGCAGACCTATGCTGCCGATGCGAGCGCGAGGGGAGCGATTGCAACGCATGCGTGGTGGTACGTCTCGTCTGCCACGTCGGCACCCGATCAAGCCTGGGAGCTTGTGCGCGCCCTCGTCGATCCCGATGCAATGGTTGCGGTGGCAAACGCCTCATGGCAGGTTCCTGCCCGGCGGTCAGCGGGTCGTCGCGGGTTCCTCGCGCATCCGCTGGTGCAGCAGTTTGTGGGCCCGTACCTCGATGACGGAATCGCCGCCCCTGCGTTGCCCGCACAGGTCGAAATGGAGCCAATACTGTTGAATCGGCTCAATGCGATCGCACGGGGCGAGATTGATCCGGTTCCAGCTCTTCGCGACGCCGCCCGGCTCTGGGACGAAGCGATCACGAAGGCGGGCCACCCCGAAACTCGGCGAACATAGCCACTGCCTGGGGACCGAAGCGCTTGCGGCGACCGACTCAATCACCTAAGGCGCCCGGCCATCGACCCGAAGACGACCGGTTAGGCTTACGTGCTCGTTGAGCGCCAGAT
>CAILQO010000501.1 GCA_903836285.1 uncultured Chloroflexota bacterium | reverse complement strand
GTTGATCGCCGCCGTGAAGGCGCGAACCCGTTCTGGGTCGAGGGCACCCGCGGTGCGCACCCCGCTGCAAACGTCTATCCCGTACGGACGCACCGTCGCGATGGCCTCACCAACGTTCCCCGCATGGAGGCCTCCCGCGAGAAACGTCGGGCGATCGGTGGCGGCGACAATCCGCGCGCTGATCGCCCAATCGTGCGTCCGACCGGTACCGCCAAGTTCGCGCACCGCCCCAACACGCGCGCCCGTGTCGAGCAGTAGCGCATCGACGAGGGGCGCAACTGCCTCCGCCTCGGCGATCGAATCTTCGCCTCCCACATGCACCACATGCATCAATCGGGTGCCCGGTAAGGCGTCGCGCAAGCGTTTGAGGTCGTCGTGCGGCACGACCTCGCACAGCTGCAGCACGTCGGCGCGACAGCGGCGTTGCTGCTCGATCAGCACGTCTGCCGTGCCGAGCGAGGTCAGCAGCACCGCCGCGACGCCGATGGGCGCAAGCGCCGCCAGCTCCGTGATCAGGTTTTCCGGGATGACACCCGGGCCGCTTGGCATCGCGGAGACCAAGCCGATGGCCGACGCGCCCACCTCGATTGCCAGCGAGGCCTCAGCACGCGACGAGATGCAGCAAATCTTCAGGCGCGTGCGCATGGCCCCGAATCCTACGTGCGCCACGTCACACCCGCGCGAGACGTGGCAACCGCACCTCGTTCACGAGCGCCACGCCGACGAGGATCGTCACGAGCCCGACGACCTGCATCGGTCCAAAGGCCTCGCCGAGAAACGCCGCGCCCCAGCCGACGCCGAAGATCGGGATGATGAACGTCACCGACAGCGCCGCCAATGCGCCGGCACGCGCCAGCAGCCAGAAGAAGATCAGGTAGGCGACCGCGGTCGTCGCGACGCCGAGGCCGACCACTGCGAGCCAGGCGTCCATGTGCGGCATCTCCGCCGGCCACGCGACCGCGCCCAGCGGGACCATCAGGACGGCGGCGGCGGTTTGCTGGCCCGCGGCAAGGGTGGTCGACCCAGCCTGCGGGAACAGCCGCCGAACCAGCAGCGTGCCGACCGCATACGAGGCGCCCCCGCCGAGCCCGGCAAGCGCGGCGAAGTAGTCGGCTGGGGACTCAAGTCCGACGTCCCACCCGACGACAAGCACGACACCGACGAGCCCAACCAGCAATCCGACCACGCGACCACGCGCAAGCCGCTGCCCGAGCCAGGCAACGCCAAGCACCGCGGCGAAGAACGGGGTGGTTGCGTTCAGGATCGACCCGAGTGACGCCGTCACCCGGAGCTCCGCCACCGAGAACAGCACGAACGGCAATGCCGTGTTGATCGCGCCGACGACGAGCCACCGTCGCCAATCCTGCACGCGCGGGAGGGTGTAACCGGTCGCGCGCGCGTAGGCGAGGACAATTGACGAGGCAATCGCCAGCCGGACGCCGACGAGCGCAATCGGGCCGAAGGCCGGCACGCCGACCCGGATCAGCAGGAACGACGCGCCCCACAGTGCGCCCAAGACAATCAGCGCCGCGAACTCGACGGGACCCATGGCACCTCCACCGTGGCACCGGGACCCGGGGCCGTAACTCCCAAACAGTAGAGGGGGCCGCCCGGATTTCGCCTCTCGAATCATCGTGCCAAATCGCCGCGCCAGACCGGTGCGCTTCGAGGCCTCGGCGTCGCGCCGTCATCACGAGGACGGTGCATGATGGATGGTGGGATCCCGGATCCCAATGCCCCGACGACTATCCGGTTGCACGACTGAAGCAGTGCGGTCGTGGTGGTGGACGTGCGCGCGGTCCAGCGGTCGCGCAGAAGCCTCCCGGCACACTCCCCGGCGCTACAGCGCCTTTGCAAGGCACGTGCTGTGGTGGCTCGGCAAGTACGGCGGGTACAGCGGGATCTGTCGGTAGCCCTGCGACGAGTACAGCGCAACCGCCCAGTGCATCACCGTCCCAGTCTCAAGGGCAGTCGACCGGTAGCCCAACGCCCGCGCTTCCGCTTCAAGGGCACGCAAGACCCGCACGCCGATGCCCCGGCGGCGCCACGCCGGAACGGTAAACATCCGCTTGACCTCGGCCGTCCGCGGAAGTGCCTCGAGCGGGCAGATGCCGCCGCACGCGATCGCCTCCCCGTCCGTGTACGCCACGAGGAACGCGCCGAGTGGCACGCGGAACTGCGGCGGGTCGGCAAGGGCGAAACCGCGAAACCCGAAGAGCTCGCCGAGTTCCGCCTGTTGCGCCTCCTGCAGGTGACGCGCGTCGGGATGATCCACGCCCACAAGCCGCAGCCTTGGCTCCGAACCAGCCTCCATGGTCATCACGCCTCCCCTCGCATCACACCTGGCACCGACGACCCGACGCATCCACCACTCGCCGGGTGTATACCGGCCCGTGGCGGAGCGCAACCGGTTGGCCCGCCTCGCGGAAAGGTTTCCGGGCGATGTGGACATCCCACGAGATCATCGCGAATGGCCTGCGGATCCACTACGTGCGCACCGGCGGCAACCTGCCGCCGCTGGTTCTCGCGCACGGCGCCACCGACAGCGGCGCTTGCTGGGGACGGGTCGCGGCTGCCCTCGCCGACCGCTACGACGTGATCGCTCCCGACGCCCGCGGGCATGGCCAGACCGACGCACCAGACGGTGACTACTCGCGCGCGGCGATGGCGGCCGACCTGGCGGGCGTCATTGGAGCGCTCGGCTTTGATCGACCGATCGTCGCAGGCCACTCCATGGGTGCCGCCACCGTTCTGACGATGATCGCCAGTCACCCCGAAATCGCCCGTGCGGCCGTACTCGAGGATCCCGGCTTCCGGCTGGACGGCGATGATGGTGGACGAATGGTCGCCATGCGCGCCAGGATGCGCGACGAGCACGCGCAACGACAGGTCATGTCGCGCGCGGAGGTGGTGGCGGCCGGCAAGGCCGCGAATCCGCTCTGGCACGACGACGAGTTCGACGCGTGGGCCGAAGCCAAGCACCGCGTCTCGCCGCGGTTCCTCGCGCCGGCAAACGTGCCACCCGCGCCAGATTGGCAGTCGCAGCTGCCCCACGTCACGTGCCCTGTCCTGCTCATCCGGGCAGATTCCGCACCGCTCGGCAGCGGCGCGGTGACGGCCGAGGCGGCGGGCGTGGCACAGCGGCTGTGCCCGACCCTCGAGGTCGCGCACGTCCCGGGCGCAGGGCACAACGTCCGGCGCGAGCAGTTCAGCGCTTTCATGGCCGCGGTCGATCCATTCCTCGCGCGCCACGCGTGAGCGGAGCCACCCACGGTTCCGCCCAGCGGCACGGCCCACTCCCGGCAAGGACACCCGAAACATGTGGACACCGCACGAGGTCGAGGCGAACGGCCTCACCATCCATTACTTGCGCACCGGTGGCGCGAACAAGCCTGCACTTGTGCTGGCGCACGGATCGACCGACAACGGGGGCTGCTGGGGTCGGGTCGCGTCCGCCTTGGCCGACCGGTACGACGTGATCGCGCCGGATGCCCGTGGGCACGGGCGATCTTCGGCGCCCGACGGCGACTACTCAAATGTAGCGATGGCTACCGACCTGGCCGCGCTGATCGGCGCACTCGGACTCGACCGGCCGTTTGTCGGCGGCCACTCGATGGGCGCGAACACCGCGCTCACCCTCGTCGCACATTGGCCGGAGATCGCGCGGGCCGCGATCCTCGAGGATCCGGTATTCCGCCTTGAGCCCCCCGCCCCGCCGGAGAGCAACCCGTGGCGGGACCGCCTGATCGCCAGCCACGCCAAGTGGCAGGTCCAGACACATGCCGAAGTGGTGGCGGCCGGCCGGGCCGGAAGCCCTCGTTGGCACGAGGACGAGTTCGAGGCGTGGGCCGACGCCAAGAAGCACGTCAACGCGGCGTACGTCCATGCGACAGGGTCGTCGGTCCCATTTGACTGGCGCGCCCTGCTCGCCAAGGTACGCGTGCCAACGTTGCTCGTGACGTCCGACTCCGCGCCGGTTGATAACGGCATCGTCTCGCCGGAGGCTGCCGAAGTCGCGCGTGGGTTGTGCCCGACGCTTGAGGTCGCTCGCCTGCCGGGCGCGGGGCACAACATCCGGCGCGAGCAGTTCGGGCCGTTTGTCACCGCCGTCGCGGTCTTCCTCGATCGCCACGCATAGCCCTCGCCCGCAGCTGCACCGGCACTGCTCGGGAGGGTGTTGGACCTGCTCACGTCGCACGCCGAGTCTGAAAGGGAACCGCCCACCGTGTGGACCGAACACGACATCGAAGCCAACGGCCTGACCATGCACTACCGGCGCGCCGGGAACGGGGCCACCCCGCTCGTCCTCGTGCACGGCGCGACGGACAATG
This sequence comes from uncultured Chloroflexota bacterium, assembly GCA_903836285.1. GTDB lineage: Bacteria > Chloroflexota > UBA11872 > UBA12225 > UBA12225 > CAILQO01. The sequence continues at coordinate 686 of CAILQO010000501.1, read as the reverse complement.
GCGGCTGCTGGGGACGCGTGGCGGCCTCGCTCGGCGATCGCTTCGCCATCTTCGCGCCCGACGCGCGTGGCCACGGGAAGAGCTCCGCCCCAATTGGCGACTACTCAAGCACGACGATGGCAACCGACCTCGCCGCGTTCATCGGGGCCATCGGCATCGACCAACCACTCGTCATGGGCCACTCGATGGGGGCGAACACGACGCTCGCCCTCGTCGCTGGCTGGCCGGAGCTTGCTCGGGCCGCCGTCCTGGAGGACCCGGTCTTCCGATTGGATGCCTCAGCCGAGCAAGAGATTGAGGCGCGCCGGGCGCGGATGCGCGCCGGGCGCGGATGCGCGCCGACTTCGATCGGCGCCAGTCTGAGACCCACGCCGAGATCGTCGCCGCCGGAAAGGTTGCCCATCCGGCGTGGCACGACGACGAGTTCGAGGCATGGGCGGACGCCAAGAAGCGTGTCAGCGCAGCGTTCCTCTTCGCCGGGCCGGCGCGTGCGCCGTTCGACTGGCGCGCGCTGTTATCGCGCGCCCGAGTGCCTGTCCTCCTCGTCACCGCGGACGCCCCGCCAGTGGGGAACGGCATTGTGACTGAGGGGGCAGCCGACGTCGCTAAGGGCATCTGCCCCACGCTGGCGGTCGCACACGTTCCGGGCGCGGGGCACAACATCCGGCGTGAGCGCTTCGATGCGT
>CAILQO010000500.1 GCA_903836285.1 uncultured Chloroflexota bacterium | reverse complement strand
TGCTGAGAACGCCCACGCTGCGGCGGGAGGGCGAGAGGGACCGCCGGATTTCGGAGGCCGAACCGATGACCGCGAACCCATTCCGTGTCGACGCCCTCGACGTCGCTACCGGCCACCCCATCGAGGTCCTGCCCGGCGTCTACGAGGTCCGCGAAAGCCTCGCACCGGCCTTCGATACCCCCGAGTGTTGGGTCTCCCTCTACATCCTTACCGACCCAACCGGCCACGCCCGGCCGGCGATCATCGACACCGGCGTGCCGCGGTCGACCGACACCGTCATCCTGCCCGCCCTCGCCGCCCTCGGCTTCGCCCCGTCCGACCTTGAGGTCGCCGTCTGCTCGCACAGCCACCACGACCACGCCGGATCGAACGTGCAACTGCGAGACGCCACCGGATGCGCCATCTGGATCGGTCGGCGCGACGGCCCCGCGTTGTTGCGCGGCGACCGCTTCGGCGACGATGTCATCCCGCCGCACGAGGCCGACCGCCTTCTCGACGGCGGCGAGGTCATCACCCTCGCCGGGCGCACGTACGAGGTCGTCGACCTCCCCGGCCATAGCCCCGGAAGCATCGGCCTCTACGACCGCGAGCGGCACGTGTTCTTCACCGGCGATGCGCTCCAGGCGCGAGGCACGACCACCCAAGGCGTGCCCGGCGCCGCTGACCGCCCCTCGTACCGGCGCAGCATCGCGGCGACGCGCGCCCTCACGATCGAACACCTCTTCCCGGCGCACCCGTACCTGCCGTTCCCGTCAAGCCACGTCACCCCAGCCACCGAGGTGACGCGCTACCTCGACACCTGCCTCGATGCCATCGACAGCATCGACCCGCGCATCCTCGACGCCCTGCGGCACGAGGGCGGGTCGGCGAACATCGACGCCATCGCCCGCCACGTCTGCGCCGAGTTCGCGGCCGTACCCGTCCTCGCCGCGCCGATCCTCGGTGGCTACCTCGCACAACTCGCGGAGGCGGGCCACGTTCGGCGAGACGGCGACCACTGGGTCATCGCGTAGCCACAACACTCCCCCGGCCAGACTTGGAGGCGACTCATGAACCCCTACCGCGACGACGCCCGCAATGTCGGGACCGGCGTGCCAATCGAGGTGCTTCCAGGCATCTACGAACTGCGCGAAAGCCTCGGGCCGGGCTTCGACGTGCCCGAGTGTTGGCTCAGCCTATACCTCCTCGTCGACCCGACGCACCACGCACCCCCTGTCCTCATCGACAGCGGGTGGCCTCGCACCGCCGCCACCGTCGTCGTGCCTGCCCTCGCGTCGCTTGGCTACGGCCCAGAGGCGCTCATGGCGGTTATCAACACGCACAATCACGGCGACCACACCCACGGCAACGGGCGCCTGCGCGCCGCGACCGGGTGCGACGTGTGGATCGGTGACGCCGACGCCGACGGTCTCGACCGAGAAGCGGAGTTCGACGGCGAAGTGATCCCACCCGACCGCCCGGACCGGCGCCTCGTCGCAGGGGAGGAACTCGACCTCGCCGGGCGGATCTGGGAGGTCGTCCCGATGCCCGGCCACTCCCCCGGGTCGATCGGCCTGTGGGACCGAGAGGCGCGCACCCTCATCTGCGGCGACGCCCTGCAAGCGCAGGCGACCGCTGTACAGGGCATCGCCATCATTCCGGACCGGGATGCGTACGCCGCGACGCTCAATCGCGTTGCCGCCCTCGGCGCGGCGCACCTCCTCCCGGCCCACCCATACGCGCCGTTCACCACCTGCCACATCGACGGCGAGGCCGAGGTTGCCCGCTACCTCGATGCGTGCCACGCGCACGAGGCGGCGTACCCCGGCGAGGTCGGCACCGCCTTGCGCGCCCTCGGTGGGTCGGCGACGACCGCCGCCCTCGCCGACCGCCTCTGCCGTGACCGTGGATACGCCGGGGCCTGCCCCCTCACTCCGCGCCTCCTCGACAGCGACCGACCGCACCTCGAGGCGCGAGGCATCGTCCGGCCCGGCGACTCGACCGGACACTGGCACATCGCCTGACGCCTGACCGGGGCAGGTAATGATGCG
>CAILQO010000499.1 GCA_903836285.1 uncultured Chloroflexota bacterium | reverse complement strand
ATGAACCAGTCTGGCTATGTTGACATTCTTGACTTCAGCCTTCTCGGCTACAACTACGACGTGGTCGGCCCAACTGATGCCGTCAGCGGCACGACTAACCTTGGTCTCGGTTCCGGGAACCTGGTCACCGTCAATCGCGTTGGCGCCCGTTCGTCGAACCCGACTGCCTCGCTTGACGTGGCTGTCGGTCCGCGTGACTCCGACGGAATCGCCGCGGTGAGTGTGGCGGTCGCACCTGGAAGCCGTGCGGTCGACGGTGTTCAAGTCAATCTCAAGACCGCGCCAGGTGTTCAGGTCGTGGATGCGCCGTCGGGTGGCACGTTTGCTCCCGCCGAGGCCAATCCGATGCCTGTCATTCTTCAGCAGGCGTGGGACGCGGCACGTGGCCTAATCAATCTTGGTCTTGGACGTGCCCCATCAACGACCGGCCTCACCGACCCGACCACCCTTGGCACCATTTTCGTCAAAATCCCTGCTGGCTTCACCGGCTCACCGATCAGTATCGAGCGCACTGATGGTCTGTTTCCAACAACCGTCGCAAGCGCTGGTACTGACGTCACTGGTGCCTTCAACGTAACTGTTGACGGCACAACCGTTTCGGTGGGCTCTGGCACCGTTGTCGTCGACCAACCGGCGGCTGGTTCAGTCGTGATCGGTGGCTCTGAGCCAGTCGTCGTCGCTTCTCCCCCCGCGCGCGTTCCCTCATCTTCGGGAGGTGCGCCGGCGCTCACTGCACCTGTTGCTTCAGCGGCACCGGTTCAGGCCTCGTCTCCTGCCGTGGCGCCCGCTTCGGCACCGTCCTCGGCGGCCCGGCCTTCAACCACCGCGCCGACGCGTTCGCCGTTCGCCCCCGTCATGATCGAGAACCGCACCAAGGGCACCCTCACCCTCGTCCGGCCCGGCACCGGCACCGTCGAACTCAAGACGGGCCTCGCCACCACGACCCCGGACGCCTTCTGCCCCGTGGCGCGTCACAAGACCTACATTCGCCTTGAGGACACCGGCATCGCGGGCGCCACCTTCGGCGTCGAGGCCGGCGGCGTCCTTTCATGGGTGACCCCCGACCAGGCCGGGTGCGTGAACTGGAACGCGATCTCTGAGGGTGGGCTTACCTTCACCAAGGAGACGATCATGCAGTTCCAGTTGGCGCAGGCCGTGCCCGGCGCCCTCCTCTGGGTCCTCGACGGCAACCGCAACGGTGAGTTGTATGAGGTTGACGCCCAAGGCGTCGCCAACTACGTCACCGCCGACGCCTTCGCCGCCAATCAGGACCACTTCACTGAGGTCTGGGCGAACGTCATCCCGGTGAGCACCTCCCAGATCGAGGGCCTGTCGGCCCGGGGCAGTGTCCACCGTTAGTCGCGGTCTGTTCAAGCCGAGGTGCGGCGGGAGGCCTCCCGTCGTGCCTCGGGTCCCCCAGGCACGGCAGCGTCGCCGTGCCTCTCAGTGCCCGTGGAGGCCCCACCAATGACCGGCGACCTGAATCGTTCGCCGGCCGGTGCGGTACCCGCGCGCCTCGGCGCGGCCGGCAGCCATTCGTGGCCGCCCGGTGTGGCACCTTTGTCTGCGGGCGGACGCGCCCGTTGGCGCGCCATGCACATTGCGGTGGGCGTGGCGTTGGCATGGCTCGGTGTCGCGTCGATGGTGGCGCCGACCGCCCCCGTCGGGGCGTCTGGCATCACCGCGACCCCGGGCCCCGCGCCGCTCGCAACGCCACTCCCTGCGCCGCCGGTAGTCGCATCGCCGACACCAGACCCGAGTGTGGCCGTCGCGACGTCGATCAACCTCGCAACGACCGTTGTTCCGACTGGAACTGCGACGCCGGGCGGCGCGACGTCACCGGCGGATTCGCCGACTGGGGTGGCGACCGCGACCCGCGACGTCACGCCGGTGATCACCGCACTGTGGTCCCCGACCGTCACCGCGTCGGTTGCCGTGACCGCAAGCGTGCCGGCAACCGTCAGCCCGACGGCATCGGCGACGGCCACCGCAAGCGTGACGTCAACCACCACCGCGACCGCAAGCGTGACGTCGACCACCACCGCGACCGCAACGCGCAGTGCGACGGTGACTCGCGTACCCACCGGCTTGGCGGCCTGGCGCGCTCGCAACCTCGTGCGGGTACGCGACTTCGACGCGGCACCATCGGTCGATCTCGACCTCGTGCCGGTGACGTCGACCGTTCTTGGGCCGGGGCAGGTGGCTGCGT
>CAILQO010000498.1 GCA_903836285.1 uncultured Chloroflexota bacterium | reverse complement strand
CTCGAAACTCGGGGGCAGTGGGAACGGGCACTCCGAAGCTATCGCACTGCATGCGACCTGCACCCGCAGCGAGTGCTGTACCTCGTTGCACGCGGTCGGGTCTGCCAGGCCCACGGGCTCACAAACGAAGCTGCAGCCTGTTACGCGCTGGCCCGGAAGCTTGACCCCACTGATCCCGTCGTACTGTTCAATGAGGCAGACCTTCTTGCGAAGCGCGGCGACCTCGGGGCCGCTATCGCTAACCTGAGGTCGTTGCTTGACCGCGAACCGGACCGGCTGCGCATGCAGATGGCGCCGGCATGGCGGCTCCTTGGCGACCTCGAGCTGGCCCGGCGAAACGCCGAAGGCGCAATGCACGCGTACCGGACCGGCGCGCTCGCGTTCCCGTCCGATCGGTACCTCTCGACGCTAGCCACTGCCGGGAACCGCATCCGGGAGGTCGCATCGAGCATCGACACGGCCCCCCAACTTGACACTGGGGGGCTCATGTTCCCTGCTAAGGTGTCGACCTACGCCTTTGCCGGGGCCATGCTGTTCGGCCTGCCCGGCGATGATGGAGTCGAAGTTCCAACGTATCCGGGCCTCGGGTTTGTCTCGATCGACGAGGTCGCGGAAGCGCTCGCACGGCCCCTCGCCCTGTTCCGTCGGCGTCGTGTGCCGTTTGCGGCAGTCCACGCTGCCGGGTCGGTCGCTGCGCCAGTGGCACACGCGTTCGCAATGGCGCTCGGCATACCAGTTGCCCCTGACCCAATCGGTCCGCGACTTACCGTAAGCGTTGACGGTGAAGATCCCGCCACCCTAGTGCGCGCGGCAAGCAACTCAGGCGACTGGGCGTTCTGCATGGGGATGCAACTGGCGCCATGGGACTACAACGATTCGCTGGACGGAGCCTTGGTAGCCGCTCCAATTGAGGTTCCGTGGGCGACGCGTGACGCTCGCGCCCGCCCGCCGCTGAGTGACGCGGGCGCGGCACTTGCCCACGCGCTTGCAATCGGCGCGGTCGACGATGACGCTACGTCCCGGCACCTGCAGTGGCACGCCGTCCGCCGACACCTCCGCGCTGGTGACCCGTTGGCGACCTATCTGTCGCCGTCGGTCTGCTAGACTGAGCGAACGATCACGCGGGTGCGAGGTTCAGCGTCGCCCGTATCAAGGTGTTCCCGTGAAGCGAACCTGGCAACCCAAGCGCCGTCGACGTTTTCGCGTACACGGCTTCCTGAAGCGCATGAGCAGTCATAACGGTCGACGCGTTATTCGCAGCCGTCGTCTCAAGGGTCGCAAGCGTCTGACCGTGTAGGCAGACAGCTTCACCCATCGACTGGTTTCTTGTGCTTTCCCGCGCCCAGAGAATCACCACAGCAGCGGGTTTTGGAGCAGTTCGTCGGTTAGGCACGTCAGCCGGTTCGGCGGTTGTCACCGTCGGGGCTGTACTGCGCGAGGGAACGATGAACGGGCCTGCGCGTTTTGGGTTCGTTGTCTCACGGCGCGTTGGCAAGGCGCACGTCCGCAATCTCGTCAAGCGGCGTCTGCGAGCCGCTGCGAGGTCCGTGAGCGACAACCTGACAGGCTGGGACATCGTCGTATCCGCCAAGCCTCCTGCAGCCAGTGCGCACTACGCGGAGCTTTCAGCTGCCATGT
>CAILQO010000497.1 GCA_903836285.1 uncultured Chloroflexota bacterium | reverse complement strand
TCGCACCCGGCGATCACGTCGAGGTTGTGTTCGATCACCACCACCGAGTTGCCGGCGTCCACGAGGCGGTGCAACACGCCGAGGAGGTTCGCTACGTCGGCGGCGTGCAGGCCGGTGGTCGGTTCGTCGAGGATGTACAAGGTGCGCCCCGTCGCACGGCGCGACAGTTCGGTCGCCAGTTTCAGGCGTTGCGCCTCGCCGCCGGAAAGCGTCGTCGCCGGTTGCCCAAGGCGCACGTAGCCCAACCCGACGTCGGTAAGCACCTGCAGCTTGTGGCGCAACGCCGGGATGCTGCCGAAGAACGCCAGTGCCTCGGTGACCGTCATATCGAGGACGTCGGCGATGTTCTTCCCCTTGAAGAGAATCTCAAGCGCCTCGCGGTTGTAGCGCTTCCCGTTGCACGACTCGCACGGCACGTGCACGTCCGGCAAGAAGTGCATCTCGATGCGGATCATCCCCTCGCCTTGGCACGCCTCGCACCGGCCACCCTTGACGTTGAAGGAGAACCGCCCGGGGCCGTACCCACGCACGCGCGCCTCCGGGACCTTGGCGTACGTCTCGCGAATCGTTGTGAAGATCCCCGCAAAGGTCGCCGGATTACTGCGCGGCGTCCGACCAATTGGTGCTTGATCGACGTCAATCACCTTGTCAAGTACCTCGGCGCCTTCGATGGCGTCGTGCGCCCCGGGCCGGGCGTGGGCACGATGGACGATCTGGGCGAGCCTGCGGTAAAGAATGTCGGTGACAAGGCTTGACTTGCCCGACCCGGAGACGCCGGTCACACCGACGAGGCACCCGAGGGGGAACGCGACGTCGATGCCCCGGAGGTTGTGGGTGCGGGCGCCCCGGACAGTAATCGCCTTGCCGTTGCCGGCACGGCGCGCGGCCGGGCGCGGGATGGTCAGTCGGCCAGAGAGGTACGCCCCGGTGAGGGAGGCCTCGTCGGCCATGATCTGGGCGGGCGTGCCTGTGGCGACGATCCGCCCGCCGTGTTCACCCGCGCCCGGGCCGACGTCGATCACCCAGTCGGCGGCGCGCACCGTGTCCTCGTCGTGTTCGACCACCACAAGGGTGTTGCCGAGGTCGCGGAGGCGGCACATCGTGGCGATCAGGCGGTCGTTGTCGCGTTGGTGCAGGCCGATGCTTGGCTCGTCAAGGATGTACAACACGCCCATCAGGCCAGAGCCGATCTGGGTCGCGAGGCGGATGCGTTGCGCCTCGCCGCCGGAGAGGGTGCCGGAGGCGCGATCGAGGGTGAGGTAGCCGAGGCCGACGTCGCGCAAGAAGCGCAATCGGGCGCGCACCTCCTTGGTGATCGGGCGGGCGATCACTTGGTCGCGAGGGCCAAGCGCGTCGAGGAGGGACGCGAAGAAGGCGTCAGCTTCGTCAACCGTCAACCCAGAGACGTGGGCGAGCGACGCGTCGCCGACGGTCACGGCGCGACTGGCAGGCTTGAGCCGGGCACCCCCGCACGCGGGGCATGGCCGACTCATCATGTATTGCTCGATCTCTTCCTTGACCGTTGGAGACTCGGTCTCGGCGTAGCGCCGGGCGAGGTTCGGGATGACCCCTTCGAAGGCGACGCGCACCTCCCGTGGGCCGCGCCGGGACGGCATCGCCACGCGCCCGCGGCCGGAGCCGTAGAGGACGAGTTCGAGGTGTGCCTCGGTAAGCGTTTCGACCGGTTGCGTCATCGTGAAGCCGACGGCGCGCCCGACGGCCCCGAGGAGGGTCATCGTGTAGCTGCCGCGCCCGGCGGGCCACGCCACGATGGCTCCCTCGTCAAAACTCAAGTGACGGTTTGGGATGACGAGGTCCGGATCGATCTCAAGGGTCGTCCCAAGGCCGGTGCAATCCGGGCAGGCGCCGCGTGGGTTATTGAAACTGAAGTTGCGCGGTTCGAGTGATTCAAAGGAGAGGCCGCACGGCACGCAGGCGTACAACTCGCTGAAGAGCAGGTCGCGCGCCGGAGTGTCGTCGGTCGGCATCACGTGGACGAGGACCTGCCCGGCGGCGCGCTTCAGGGCGGTCTCGAGCGAGTCGGCGAGGCGATTGCCGAGGTCTGGGGCGGCGACGAGGCGGTCGATGACGACCTCGATGTCGTGCGCGCGCTTTGGGTCGACCTCGGGCACCTCATCGACGGGGTAGATCGTGCCGTCGATGCGTACGCGGGCGAAGCCGTCGGCGCGGGCCTCTTCGATGACGGTCTTGCCCTCGCCCTTGCGCCCGCGCCACACGGGGGCAAGCAGGACGAGGCGCGTGCCTTCGGGGAGGGCGGAGATGGCGTCGACCATCTGGGTGACGGTTTGGGCTTCGACGCGGCGCCCACATTGCGGGCAGTGCGGGACGCCAACGCGGGCGTAGAGCAGGCGCAGGTGGTCGTGGATCTCGGTGACGGTGCCGACGGTGGACCGTGGATTGCGCGCGACGCTCTTTTGGTCGATGGCGATTGCGGGGGAGAGGCCGTCGATGCGATCGACGTCGGGCTTGTCGAGTTGGCCGAGGAACTGCCGGGCGTAGGCCGAAAGGCTCTCGACGAAGCGGCGTTGGCCCTCGGCAAAGATCGTGTCGAAGGCAAGCGAGGACTTCCCCGACCCAGAGAGACCGGTGACGACGACGAGGCGGTTGCGGGGGATGTCGACGTCGACGTCGCGCAGGTTGTGGGTGCGCGCGCCGCGGACGGCGATCACTTCGGCGGCGTGGACGGGTTCGAGGGCGTCAGTCTGGTCCGCCGGCATGCCGGCCCGCCGCTCGTCGTGTTGGTCCGCGGGCATCCCTGCCCGCCTCTTGTCAGGGTCGATCATGGTGGTGTCGGGTCAGTGGTTGGTGGTGACGTGTTGAGGGAGAGGGGAGTAGGGCCGTAGACGCTTGGAGCCGCGGGCAACGGGTGCCGTTGGCTCGTCCGCTCGTCCACACCTATTCTCGTGTGTATCCGCATGGTTGAAGCGGGCAGGGATGCCCGCGGACCAACACGACGAGCGGCGGGCAAACATGCCTGCGGACCAAAACGACGCCCTCGAACCCGTCCACGCCGCCGAAGTGATCGCCGTCCGCGGCGCGCGGACTCACAACCTCCGCGACGTCGACGTCGACATCCCCCGCAACCGCCTCGTCGTCGTCACCGGTCTCTCTGG
>CAILQO010000496.1 GCA_903836285.1 uncultured Chloroflexota bacterium | reverse complement strand
TTACGCCGCCCGGTGGTTGACGCCGACGGTACGGTGCGCCTGCCCGACGATCATCCTCGCGGGTAGGCAACGCGCCCGAGACCGCGGGTCCGTTCCCGCCTGGCACCGCAGATCCGTCCCCGCCTGGCACCGCGGGTCCGTCCCCGCCTGGGAGCGCGGGCGTCTCGCCCGCTCCGGACGCATCGCCGCCGTGCCTCCACCTCTCGGTCTCGCCAACACCCCGACGTAGGCCGTCGGCAGGTAGTGACACGTTTCACCATCACGAGGCGCGTGGGCGCGCACGCACTGGGAGCGCCGGCGCCCTCGCCGGCCCGTTTCCCCTTTCGCTTTACTCGGGCATCACGGTCCTGCACCGGTGAGCGTCCCCCGGATGCCCGTGCGACACCAACGCCCCGGAGCGGGCGAGACGCCCGCGGTCCCGGGTGAGACGGCGCGCGCCGGCGTTCCCAGCAAACATGTCCTGCCGCACCAACGCCACCGCGCCATCCGTCACCGGCCCGTCACGCGCAGATACAGCGCACGCCGGTCACGTGCGCCTCCGTGGCGCTACGGTTTCATGGGAAATCCGGGCGACCCGTGCCCCGTCCCCACGGAGGGCGTGATGCTCAACGCGATCGCACGATGGGTCCGCCGGTCTCCCGGTGAGGCGTTCGTTACCGCTCTCGTCGCAAGCGAAGCCTCGCGCCTCGCGTGGGGGATTTACCAAGCCGGCGCCCTCACCACCGTGCATCCCAAGCGCCCGGACCCGAACCGCACGTACCCATCGGTCTCGCTCATCGTGCCCGCACGAAACGAGGCGGCGAATATCGATACCTGCCTTGCCGGTGCCGTCGCACAGGACTACCCCGACCTCGAAATCATCTTTGTCGACGATCGCTCCACCGACGACACCGCGGCGCGCATCCAGGCTGTCGCCGCCACCGATCCGCGCGTCCGCCTCCTCCAAGGGGTGCCCCTCCCGGATGGGTGGGCCGGCAAGCCGTGGGCGTTGCACCAAGGCATCACCGCGTCGCGCGGCGAGTGGATCCTGCACATCGACGCGGACACCCGCCTCCAACCGGGCGCGATCACCGCCGTCGTCGATGCGGCGCGTGACGGGTGGTCCTCCGTCGACGACGAACCGGCCCCCGAGGGAGGCTTTCCGGTCTTCTCGATCATGACCGGCCAATCGTTGCCGACGTGGTGGGAGAAGGTCCTGCAACCCGCCGTCCTCGGCGCCATCATGGAGGCGCTCCCGCTCCGTCTCGTCAACTCCCCGCGCGTGCCGTGGATTGCCCTGGCGAACGGCCAGTTCATCCTCGTGCGTCGCGATGCCTACGATCACATCGGTGGGTACGCCGCGATTCGGGGCGAGATCGCGGAGGACGTGATGTTCGCGCGCCGCGCCAAGCGCATGGGGCTGCGCGTGCGCCTCGCTGCGGGGCAATCGCTCGCCACGACCCGCATGTACCGCACGCCCGCCGACCTGTGGGAGGGGTGGACGAAGAACCTGCACGTCGGGTCGCGGCTGATGCCGGGCCTCGTCCTACCCGGGCTTGCCTACCTCGCGACCGCCGTCATGGTGCCGTGGGCACTCCTTGCGGCGTCGTCCCGCGCGACCACGACCCCGCGCGACGCGACACGGTTGCGCGCCGCCGCCACCGCGCTGCTTGCCATTGCGTTCGCCCACCGGCGCGGGATCGACCGCGCCCTCGGCGTGCCGGCGTCGTACGCCCTGGCGCAGCCGGTCGGCGTGTTGGCGACCGTCGCCATGATGGCCGCCAGCCAGTTTCGGGTCCGGTCGGGGCGCGGCGTCACGTGGAAGGGGCGGCGCTACGCCGGGTAGCCGCCGCGACTAGCCTCGGCGGTCGACCAGTTCGGGACGATCTGGGTTGTGTGCCTGGTACCCGCCGAACCGCGCGCGTGTCGTGCGCACCTCGGCCATCTGGGATTCGTTGGCCTGCACCGCCGAGACCATCAGCAGCCGCAGTCGCCGGTCCCGGGCCTCAAGGGCGGCGACCGTTGCCTGGACGTCATCGGGGATGGTCGGCCCGCCGGGGGCATTGAGGATCGCAAGGACCTCGCCCGCCAGGGAGATGGCCTCGGCACGCCGGTCGGCCAAGTCTTCGATGTCGTCGAGGTGGTTGAACTCGAGCGCGTCGATCAGGGCCTCGGTCAGGTTGCCAACCGTCTCGTAGCAGGCACGCAGGGCATCGACCCGGTCGTCAACCATTCCTAGCCCGCGAGGTTTGTCGGCACGCTGCCGATGGGTGGTGCGGTGCCGGCGGCAAGCTCGGCATGGTAGGTCTTGACCGCCTGCTCCCACGCCGGGAGGAGGCCACGAAGCAGCCCCTCAACCTCGTCGGCCGCCGCCGCGTCGCGGCGGATGTTCGCATCGATCAAGCGCCGGTACATGTAGTCGTACAGGCGCATGAGGTTGTTGGCGAGGTCGCCAAAACTCATGTTCAGGCTACCCATCAACTCGGCGATGATGGCCTGCGCCTTCAGGAGGTTCTCGCGGGAGGTCGTGTAGTCCTGCTGCTCAAGAGCGGTCTTGCCGATGGCGGTGAACCGGATGCACCCCTGGTAGAGCATGACGATGAGCTGCGCCGGGCTAGCGGTCTCAGTCGCGGCGCGCTGGTAGCCCTGGACGCCCTGGGCAACCCGCTGGCGGTTGAGCGCGGTGAAGCCCGGAGGTAACCCTTCCACAGTTCTCGTGTCCTGACGTCCTGGTCCGCTGGTGCGCTAGTCGAGGCAACGCACGTGATGAAGGGGCCCGGCACCGGGCAAGGTGTCGGAAGGGTACCACCGGCCCGTGTCACCACGGACCGGACGGACCCGGACGGGGCTACTTGTTGTTGTTGGAAAGTCCGGCAAGCTGCTGGCTGAGGCTGGAGCTTTGCGCCTGCAACTTGGAAAGGGTGGACTCGAGATCGGAGTACTTCTTCTGGAGGGCAGCTTGCTTCTGGTCCAGGCGCGACTGCATGTCGGTGATCCGACGGTCGAGATCGCGCAACTGCGTGTCGGCCGACGTCTGCGACGAGTTCAGCATCCCCGAGAACGAGGTGGCGCTGATCAGGTAGGTCTTGAGGCTGTCGAGTGGGCCACCCGAGAGGCCGAAGAGGTTCTGCACCGCCTCCGGGTTCGAGGTGAGCGCCTCGGTGAACTTGGTCTCGTCGAGGACGAGGCTGCTGGTCGTCCCAACGGCCGACCCGACGGCACCGGACGACAGGCCAATCGACGGCAGCGACTTGTAGGTGGTGGTCAGACCCGACGCCGCCGTGTTCACCACGCCGCGCAAGCGGGTCATGATGCCCTCGATCATCGCGTCGCCGGCGAACGCCCCACGCGTCCTCCTTGCCGCGTCGACCTTGGTGTTCTCCTGCACCCACTTCAGGGCGTCGTTGTACGCCGTCACGAAGGTCTTGACGTTTGCGACCGCGGCGGTCGTGTCCTGCCCGATGCTGATGGTCGCCGTGGTGTTCAGCGTGCCGGTGAGGTTCAGCGTCACGCCGCTGATCGCCCGCGTCACGGTGTTGCTGGTGCTGGTCTGCACGGCCCCTCCATTAATGGAGTACCGCGCGTTCTGCCCAAGCGAGGTCACCGGCGCATCCAGGTTGCCGCCATTGGTGGTCAGCTTCAGGGCGTCGGTCAGGTCGTAGTTGCCGTTGCCGTAGTTGTCGTCGATGGTGATGCCGGTCGCACCGGTCGTGCGGTTTTGCAGCGACATCCTGCCGGTCAGGGAGTCGAAGCTGGCAAGCACGCCGGCACCCGATGAGTTGATCCGGCTGACCAGCGTGTTGATGGTGTCGGTCGTCGCGTCCCACGTGATCAGCGTCCCGTTGATGCGGAACTCGCTCGACCCGGTGAGGCCAAGCGCCGTGTCGAGGGTCGCCGTCGGCGAGACGGTGGTGACCGCCGATGTCGCGGTGTAGGTGCGCTTGGTGGTGGCGATGTCGCCGGAGGAGGCGGCCGGCGAACCGGTCGCCGTCGTTGGCAACTTCAGCGCGGAGAGCAAACTGTTGCCGTACTGCGTGCCATCTGAACCAAAGGCAAGCGTGCCGTTGTAGTTGCTGACGGTGATCCGGCCGTTGCTGAAGGTCGCCGTCGCGTTGGTGAGGCCGAGGCCCCCAATGTTGACACCCGCGTTTGGGCCAGTGGTAGGAATGTTCACTGCGCCCTGCAGGTACTGGTTGATCGATGTGACGATGTCGCTGATCTTGTCGCTCGTCCCGACGTTGATCGTCGCCGTCCGGGTGACCCCACCCGATACGTGCGTCAGCGTCATCGTGGGGTTCAACGCGACGCTGCCGGTCGAAGGGTCGATGTAGTTCCACCCGGCCTCGACGAGGGTGGTGGCTGCCGTCGCGGTGGTATCCGCCGTCGCCGTGGCGAGGTTGGTCGCCGCGAAGACGTTCGACGTGTCGCCCGCGCCACCGAAGATCAGCTCGTACCCCACGGGGGCGACGAACGAGAACTGGCCGTTCGTCAGCGTGCCTGTCGCCCCGCCGGACGGCAGCAGGTTCAGGTTGAACGCATCCTCAACCGCCTGCCTCACCGACTCCAGCTGGTCCGAAGCTTGGACCGTGATCTCCTTGGTCGTGACGACGCCGGTTGCGGCGTTGCGGATGCCGACGGTGATCGTGCCGGAACCGGTGGTGAGGTTGGTGTTTGGCAACTCCGCGATGGTGGTCGCGCCGGTCACCTGCGTGCCAATGGCGGCACCGCTCGTCATCGTCGTGCGCGTCGCCAACTGGCTGACGTTGACGGTGAACGACTGCAGCGAGGTGTTCGCGGAGGCCGTCGCCGTCGCCACCGCCGTGTTGGTGGAGGAGGCAGAGCGGGTCTGCGTCGCCGTCGAGAGCATCAGCGTCGATGACGCCGTTCGCAGGGTGCTCAGCTTGGACGCAATCTCGGTCAGGCCCGCCTTGCGGTTCAGCAGCTTCGTCTGCGAGTCCTGCAACTTGGTGAGCGGGCGCTGCTCAAGCTGCATGAGCTTGGAGACGATCGATGCGGTGTCGATGCCGGAGGCAAGGCCCGAGACTTGGAACATCGACGAAAGCGACGACCCGGACGAGGAGGAGCTGACGGTACCCACGATGGCGTGTCCTTAAGCGGGGCAGGAAGTCTGGTGCGGCGTTGGCGCCTCGCCACGTACCGGCACCGCCCGACCCTCCCGGCAACCCAGTTCGGGGCGCACGGGATGGCAAGGCGAGGGCGCAACCACTCGCTGTTCTTACGACAACTATCGGCAGAAGCAGGGCTACGGTGAAGGCCGCGGCGCCGGCCCGGCGGCCTGGCTGGGGCGCAGCGTTTCGGTACTTCGGGGCTTCTGGCGTTGCCTCGTTTGTCCACGTTCTGTATCGTTGCTGAGGCTTCTGTCAGGCCCGGCCTTGGCCGTGGTGACGGGTCTCGGCTGCGGTACGGCGGGAGGGCGGGTGCCCACCCGGGACTGGACTCGAAGGTGAAGTGGCTTCGTCGCACGGTGCGTCGCGCCTGCCATTACGTGGCAGCGACCGCCCTTGCCTTCGCGCCATCGCTGCCGGTCTGGCAAGCCTCGAACGTCGCCCAGGCCGCCCCGAACTTCCAGTCCGTCGCCGACGCGCCCTCCGTCCTTGACCCGCACATCCAGTCGTACCTCGCCGGCGCGCCCTCGCGCGTCACCATCGTGCCCGTCCCCCAGAAGCCGGGCACCGTCCGTGCCCGTGGCACCGCCCAAGGCGCGGGCGTCACCGTCCTCATCGAGGCGACGCGCGACATCCGTGCCGACCTGCGCGCCCTCGGTGCCGACACCCGTGTCCGCAGCGCCCGCTCCGGCATCTACACCGCCACCGTCCCCGTCAACGCCCTCGCGGCGCTGTCCTCGCTTGCCGGGGTCGTGCGCGTACAGGCCTCACTCCCAACCTCGCCCCTCCTCGACCAGAGCCTCAAGGCGTCCAAGGTGGTCGATCCCACGACTGGCGCGCGCTTCGATGCGACGTCCGGCATCAGCGCCGACGGTGCCGGCACGATTGTCGCCATCGTCGATACCGGCATCGACTACACC
>CAILQO010000495.1 GCA_903836285.1 uncultured Chloroflexota bacterium | reverse complement strand
GCACGTCGAAAAGGTAATCGTGCACCAACGCACTCCGTAGCTCCGTTCCAGTTTACGCGGGCCAGTTTGGCGCTCGCAATGCATCCGGTGCATGGATCGGAAGTCGAAACGGTCCGTTTCCGTGGGCCCCGACCCTGCGACGGCCGTCTGGTTACGTGGGAGGGACATCGCGGGAAGGAACATCGCGCCGTCTGTGATTAGCCATCGGGGAGCGTGCGTGCGATCATCGGTCATGGCCGAACGAGACGAGGTCCAAGCTGCCCGCTGGTTCGCCATCCGTGATCGCGTCGGCGAATACCTCCGCGCCTTGCGAGTGCGGGCCGGTGCAGTGAGCCAGGCCCGCCTTTCCAGCGACCTTGAGGCGCTGGGCTACCGCATGACCCAGAGCATGGTGTCGCGCTATGAGCAGGGCGTCCTTGACGCGCCCCTCTCACTTGAGCGAATCGTGGGGTGGGCGCTTTGCTGTGAGGCGTTGTCGGACCCCATGTTCGGCGACATCATGAGCATCGCTGGGTATCAGCTCGCTGCCCCCAGCGAGGACCTCGAACGGTTTGATCGGCTCCTCGCGCAGTATCGCGCGCTTCCCATGCCCGATCAAGTTGTCTTGCGTCGCAGCCTCCTGTGGCACCTTCTTGGGCTGCGACCTGCACCGGACAGCGCCGATGATCGCCAGACCAGTCGCACGCCTCCACGTGGCTCGGTGCCTGTTGGATCGTCGGCATGACGATGCGCGCACTGCCTCCAGCGACATTGGCGGCGATGGTTGCCGACCGGATGCGGCGGATCCGAGACGGGGCGGCAAGGCAGCCCACTCCCGCAGAGACTGCGTCGAGCGTGCAACGCCTGCTCGAGGAAGGTGGGGTGGAGTGTTCGATATCCACTGACCTCGTAGACCTGAAGGGCTACGTTATTGCCTCCGACAATGGCGCCGAGATCACCGTCTCGGACCGGCTCGATCCTTTGGAGCGACTTGACCTCTTTGCGCAACTTCTTGCGCATGCCCTTGTTGGCACGGTCGATGCGCGCCCACGCACCGTTCTCGCTCCGCTCTGGTCCGTCGCCTTCGGCTCGCCCCCGGGTCCGCGTCGCGGCACGCAGAAGCAGTTCTTCGCGCACCTCGAATACGTGGACGGGCGGCGTCCAGCCGGTAGGCCCCACGAGGAGCAGCGCGCCGATGCACTCGCAACGATGCTTGCTGAGGCGATCCGTGGCGGCCACGTCGATGTGACGCCACGCTACGCGTTCCCGCCGGCTGCGGGGCTGGAAGCAGGTCATTCTGGTGCGTTGAGGGTTCGTGGGGGGCTGCGGGCGACCGTCGGACGCCTGTTCCTCGAGATGTGTCACCGGACCAGCCTGGCGCTCTTCTGGCGCTCGACCCGGTACCGGCGCTTGCGAGCGAACCGGCAGGTCACCGGGATTGCACACCAAGTCGACGGAATGGTGCGCGCCTGTCTCCCAGGTCTGGCGTAGCGCGGCGGGGATCGGTCAGCCGCGCAGCACTCGGCGATGGATCGGTCCGGCAGCCGGTCCGCTGCACGTCAGCATTCGGGTCGTACCGGCGACGGTTCGCCTAGCATTGTTCATGGCAACGACGACCGGCGCTTCCGCACACCGCCATGCCGCGAACCGTCTGGGGGGCGAGACCAGCCCGTACCTCCTACAGCATGCGTACAACCCGGTCGACTGGTTCCCGTGGGGCGCGGAGGCGCTCGACTTGGCTCGAAGCACGGACCGGCCAATTCTTCTCTCGATCGGCTACTCCGCGTGCCACTGGTGCCATGTCATGGAACGAGAGTCGTTCGAGGACCCGGCGACCGCGGCCGTGATGAACGACCTGTTCGTCAACATCAAGGTTGACCGCGAGGAGCGCCCCGACCTCGATGGCATCTACATGCAGGCCGTGCAGGCACTGACTGGCCAGGGAGGCTGGCCGATGACGGTCTTCCTGCTGCCGGACGGGACCCCCTTCTACGGCGGCACGTACTTCCCGCCGGAGCGACGGCACGGCCTCCCCGCGTTCCGCGACGTCCTGCGTCGAGTTGCGGAGGCCTACCGTGAGCAGAAAGCTGACGTGCTCGAGGGCGCGCGCCAGCTACGCGAGGCAATCGCGCCGGCGACGCTTGCCCCGGGTGGCACGGGAGTGCCCACCCGCGACATCCTGCGGCAGTCGCTGGAGGCGTTCAGCAAGACGTTCGACCGTCGCCACGGTGGGTTCGGACAAGGGCAGAAGTTTCCGCAGGCACCCAACATCGATGCGCTCTTGCGGATCTGGCGCGCAACGGGTGATCCCTCTGCCCTTGCAATGGTCACGAAAACACTCGACGAAATGGCGGCTGGGGGTATCCGGGATCACCTCGGGGGAGGCTTCCACCGGTACACGGTCGACAGGATCTGGCTCGTCCCGCACTTCGAGAAGATGCTGTACGACAACGCCCAGCTCACACGCACCTACCTCACGGCATGGCAGGCAACCCGCAATCCCGCGTACGCGGAGGTCGTGCGGGACACGTTGTCGTACGTGATGCGGGAGATGACTGCGCCGGACGGCACGTTCCACGCGGCCCAGGACGCCGACAGCGAAGGCGAGGAGGGCAAGTTCTTCGCGTGGTCGGTGGAAGAGGTCGTTGAGGCGCTCGGCCCGGACGATGCGCGGGTGGCCGTGGCGTGGTACGGAATGTCCGCCTCAGGCAACTTTGAGGGCAGAAACGTCCTGTTCCGGCCGCGCAGTCGGGAGGATGTCGCCGCGGAACTGGGGCTCGAGCTGAAGGCTCTTGATGCCACCGTGGCGCGAGTGCGGGGGGCACTGCTGGCCGCTAGGTCGACGCGGGTGGCACCGGCCCGTGACGACAAGGTGATCGCGTCGTGGAACGGCTTGATGGTGCGTGCGTTCGCTGAGGCTGGTGCATTCCTTGGGGACCCGGCGTACCTCGCTGTGGCCAGTCGCGCGGCAGACACCCTGTTCAGGACGCTTGATGTACGCCGGGGCGCCGGCAGTGTGGACGATTCAGCGTCGAATGCCAGGCCTCTCCGGCTATGGCGCATCGCATCGATGGGGCGGACGCACGTCGATGCGTTTCTGGAGGACTACGCATCGCTCGGCTTGGCCTCGCTCGCCCTGGCGGAGGCGACCGGCCATGGACGTTGGTTCCGCGCGGCGCGTTCATGTGCCACCGCCATCCTTGATCGCTTCAGGGACCTGGAGCACGGAGGGTTCTTCGACACGGGTTACGACCACGAGGAACTGGTCGCTCGCCCCAAGGATCTCTACGACAATGCCATCCCTTCTGGCTCCTCGATGGCGTGTGAATTGATGCTACGCCTCGAGGCGTTAGGCGTTGACGGTGCAGGTGGAGATGTGGCGCGGGATCTTCTGGCACGCCTCGCGACACCGATGGCGACCCACCCGGGGGCGTTCGGCACGCTGATCGGGGCGCTCGACCTTGCGACCGTGAAGCCGCTGCAAGTGGCCTTGGTCGGCACCGCGGACGACCCGGACGCATCTGGCCTGCACTACGCGGTCTTTGGCGCCTACGCACCACACCGGGTCGTCGCGATCCGACGAGGTGACGAGGTTGACGACGGGGACATTCCGTTGCTTCAGGAACGGGCGGCGCTCGGTGGGCGCCCAACTGCGTACGTCTGCGAGGGCTTCACCTGCCGGCTGCCAACAGGCGACCCGGCCGAGGTGGCACGACAGGTCGCGGAGGTGGTGGCCGTGTCGGCGTGATTGCTGGCCCACCGTGCCCGCGTTGTGCGCCGACGTACGCGTGTCACGCGCCAGCTGACGGACGGTGACGGTCGTTGGCCGATGCGCGACGGGTGCGAACGCGCCCGTCTCGCGCAAGCCACGGTGTCTCAGCACCTCAAGGTCCTTGCCGATGCGGGAATCGTGCGCGGCACCATCTCGGGCCCGAGCACGTGCTACTGCCTCGAACCCGCCGTTCTGCGTCGCTTCCACCGCTTGCTGGGGAGCCTCTCCTGATGAGCACGATCCGTCGACTCTCGTTTCTCGATCGCTACCTCACCGCGTGGATCTTCCTCGCGATGGCCGTCGGAGTCGCGCTCGGCTGGGCGGCGCCGGAGATCGCGGGCAAGCTGGAGTCCCTGCGCGTCGGGACCACTTCGATTCCGATCGCGGTCGGGTTGATCGCGATGATGTATCCGCCGCTCGCGAAGGTGCGCTACGAGGAGCTCGGCCGCGTACTCCGCGCGCCGCGCGTACTCGTTCTCTCGCTGGTCCAGAACTGGATCGTCGGTCCGCTCTTGATGTTCGCGCTCGCGGTCCTGTTCCTGCGCGATGAGCCGGAGTACATGCTCGGGCTGATCTTGATCGGGCTCGCGCGCTGCATCGCGATGGTCCTCGTGTGGAACGACCTCGCGGACGGCGACCGCGAGTACTGCGCGGGACTCGTCGCACTGAACTCACTGTTCCAGATCTTGCTCTTTCCGGTCTACGCATGGTTCTTCGCGAGCTACCTGCCGGGCTCGCTCGGGCTCCAAGGTACAGCGGTGCCGATCTCGATGGGCGAGATCGCGACGAGCGTGGCGATCTACCTCGGCAGTCCCTTCGCCGCGGGCTTTCTCTCACGCATGTTCCTCGTCCGTACACGAGGCCGAGAGTGGTTCGAGGCCACGTTCGCGCCGCGCATCGGGCCGCTCACGCTCCTCTCGCTGCTCTTCACGATCGTCGTGATGTTCGCGCTGCAGGGCGAGCGGATCGTCGAACTTCCGCTCGACGTGCTGCGCATCGCGGTGCCGATGCTCCTGTACTTCGTGGTGATGTTCTTCGCGTCCTTCCTGATGAGCTGGAAGCTCGGCGCGAACTATGCGCAGTCGGCGACGCTCTCTTTCACCGCGGCGTCGAACAACTTCGAGCTCGCGATCGCCGTGGCCGTCGCGACATTCGGAATTGGGAGCGGCGCCGCACTGGTCGCGGTCATCGGGCCGCTCGTCGAGGTCCCGGTTCTGATCACGCTCGTGGGGGCGGCGCGCTGGCTCCAAAGGCGTCTGTTCGGCGCTGCAACGGACGCAGGTGCGTCCTGCCGCAGGTAGACCTCGCGCTACCGTCCCCAGCGGGGGACGGGCCGCTCTGGGGCCTTGAGTCGGCTCGGCACGGTGTCGATAGGCACGACACGGTGAAGCTCCCGTCCCAGTTCCTCGCTTGGACCGCTGCCGCCACGGTGTTGGCGCTGGCTGCGTCGTTCGTGGCACTGCGAGCCGAGCCGGAGTCGCAGCGCGAGGTCGTCGCGCTCGAGAGCCTGTACAGCGAGCCCGCGACCCACCTCGGCCGCAGCTTCCGCGTGCGCTTCCAAGTGCGCGGCGAGTGCGCGGAGTGGAATCCGTACCTCACGCGCTTTGGCGCAGCGGAGTATCGCGCGTTCGACGTGTGGTCGGACTCGCAGTTCCTGTGGGACAAGGAGCAGTGGGACGCGCCGCTCGGGCGCTGCTTCGTGCGTCGGGGGGGAATCGCGGAGCGCACCCTCGAAGGCGCCCCTCGACTCTCGCGCATCGAGGCGATCGTCACGGTTCGTCAGGTATTCCTCGGGCGTCCGTGGTTCGAGGTCGAGAGCGCGCGTCGCATCGTCGACGAGCTCGGCGAGAGCACGCTCTTGCATGCCAGTCGCGGCTACGAGGCGTTCTTGGGAGGTCGCTGGACCGCAGCGCGCGAGCGCTTTGACCAGGCACTCGTCGGCTCGATGCCCGAGGCACTGCGAACGGAGCTGCGGAGGCTGCGTGAGTCGACGCTGCAGCCGCACTCCAACGACACGCGGCGCGAGCAGCGCTGATCGAGCGCGCTCAGTCTCCGTGGGCGCGGGCGTCCACGGGCACGACTTCGAGGAGTCGCTCGCTCTCGAGGAGGGCGCAGCGCTCGGCGAGATTCACCATGGGGCAAACGTGCTTGGGGTACAGCTCGACGAGAGAGCCGACGCGCGGCGCGGAGCTCGGCGGGACGCGGAAGGGCAGGTGCTCTTCGCTCGGGCGCAGCGCAGACCAATCGTCGTGGCCCGCCGCGCACACACACGGATCGGGGACCGAAGCATCGACGGACTTGGAGCCTGCGTCGAGCGTGACGCGCCCGTGGTGCGGCGTGCTCACGACACGCGCGAGCACGCTCGCAGCGCAGGAGAATCCATGGATTCCGAGCGCTTCGCTGTTCAGGTCCCAGTACACGACGATGCCCGGCGAGACGCGGTGGGGCAGGGCGGCGAGGCCCGAGTGGTCGAGCGCTTCGAGAAACGTCGGCGTTCCGCTCGTGATGAGCTCGTGTTCCGCACAGCCCATGTCCTCGGTGATGCTGCACAGCGCGTCGAAGATCGGAGCGCAGGTCGCGAGCCGCTCGGCGGATGTCGCACTTCGAATGTGACCTTCGTAGGCGTGGAGGCCGCGGAGGGAGCTGCCGCTTGCGCCGACCACGGCGCGAATGCGCGAGCGAGCCTCGAGCGGCGCGCCACTGCGCCCCATCCCGGGATCCAGATCCACGAAGACACCGAGTCCAGAGGCGACGAGCGAGGACGCGTGCTCGGGCTCGTCGGAAAGCACGGACAGCCGATGTTCAGGGAACTGGCGAGCCAGCTCGGCGATGCGCGTCAGGTTCGCACCGCGGTGGGGAAATGCGACGAGGAGGTCGAGGTGCTCGCCGCGCTGCTGCGCCAGCTCGAGCAGCACGCGGGCTTCGCGCGTCGTCGCGCACTTGAAGTCGCGCAGGCCTGCGTCGAGCAGCAGCTCCAACACGGCGCGGACCTTTGCGGTCTTGACGTGGGGCCTCCAGCGGGAGAGTCCGCCGTGCGGCGCGAGCAAGGACCGCATGTGCGCGATGTTGGACCGAACCCGATCGAGACGGATCAGCAGGTGCGGTGTCGGCAGTGCTTCGAGGGAGTGCGGGATCATGGACGAGCTGGGGGCGGTGGCTTGGGCTCGTACGCACGGCACTCCTCGCCGGTCGCGGCTCGAATCTCGATCGACGGAGGTCGCGCGCTCACGATGCCAAACGCGCGGCAGCCGTGCGGGGTCGCGGGCTGGTGTGTGACCCAGTAGTGCTTGCAGCGGACGCAGGTGGGGACAGCGGGGCGCGGTTCCAAAGCGCGCGGTAGCATGGCGCTTCGCCGCAGGGGTTGGAAGTCGCGGTGCACAGCCGATGAAGCGAATTCGCACGGGCTTGGCTCTCGGAGCCGCGGTGTTGCTCGGACTCGCGTGGGGGACGCGCGAAGAGCCTTCGTCGATGCGGCTCGCGGCGCGCGCGTTCGTCGAGACGCTCGAGGAAGCGGATCGAAGCAAGGCTCAATTGCCTATGCATGTCGCGCAGCGACGAGATTGGCACTACGTCCCGCGGGAGCGTTTTGGGG